>NZ_CP141266.1:627500-852500 GCF_030540775.2 Flavivirga abyssicola
AAGCATCACCAATATTTCCTTTAGCTATAGGTGCTAATATTTCGTCATCGCTTTTAAAATTCTCTAAATGCTCTACTGCTTTTTTGTAATCTTTTAATCTTAAATAAGCTGTTCCTGCATAATAGCTTGCTAAATTAGCAGAAGGTGTACCACTGTACTCTTCTATAATATCCAACATCCCAAATTTTCCTTCACCACCATTTAAAGCTAAATTATACAAGGAGTCTTTTTCAACACCAGTAACGGCTTGATCAAAATATTTTTGAGCTTGAAACATATCATTCATTGCTGATTCTTGCTTAGGTTTCGCTATAAATTCTTTATACCCTAAAGACCCTAAAACAATTACTGCAACAAGTCCAATAATTACAAAAATGTATTTCTGATTCTTTTGAACGAACTCTTCTGTTTTTGATGCAGTTTCATCCAGTGTATTGAAAACCTCTGCCGTTGTAGAGTCTGCCTCAATGTTTTGCTCTTTCTCTACTTTATTTTTAGGTTTGTATCCTCTTTTATTATAAGTCGCCATGTATTCAGTTCTGTATTAATGCGCCGCAAAAATATAATTTTTCTTCATAACTAAAAGGGTATTTATTTGATATTTTTCAATAATTTGCACTTCTTTTTAAAGAGTTTAGCAACTAAATAGCCTTTAATACCAATTAAACATTAAAATGTCGCATATAAATTGTTTACCCAATCAAGTTGAGTACAGGCCTTTTTCGCTTACTTTTCATTTAAAAATAGAATCGTAGCTATGGCTATGGCTAGATTTTTAAACTCAATTAATCAAAAAATAATTCAATTTATTTATACAACACCTTAAAATTCAATTAGTATAAGTCGCTTATTATATGATTTTAAAATCACTTTCGTTACTCAATTATAAAAACTTTGACAGTAAGTCATTTACTTTCAATGATAAAATAAATTGCATCGTTGGTAATAATGGTATTGGAAAAACCAATGTACTTGATGCCATCTATCACTTATCTTTTGGTAAAAGTTATTTTAATCCTGTAGCGACTCAAAACATAAAACATGATGAAGACTTTTTTGTAATCAATGGTGATTACGAAAAAAACGACCAAACCGAAAAAATAATTATTAGCCTTAAGCGAGGCAAAAAAAAAGTGATTAAGCGAAATGCTAAAGCTTACGAAAAGTTTAGCGAACACATTGGTTTTTTACCTTTAGTTATTATTTCGCCAGCCGACAGAGATTTAATTATAGAAGGTAGTGATACTCGACGAAAGTTTATAGATAGTGTTATTTCCCAAGGTGATAAAACCTATTTAAACCACTTAATTAAGTATAACAAAACACTGGCCCAACGCAATGCATTACTTAAATACTTTGCATTAAACCATACTTTTAATAACGATACTTTAGAAGTTTACAACAATCAATTAACAGAATTTGGCACGCTTATTTTTGAAAAAAGAGACGCTTTTTTAAAGGAATTTATTCCCATTTTTAAATCGCGTTACGAAGCTATAAGTAATGGTAATGAAATAGTTAATTTAAAATATCATAGCGATTTATTTGAAGCTGATTTAAACACGCTTTTAAAAAATATAATTAATAAAGACAAGGCATTACAGTATACTAGTGTTGGCATTCATAAAGATGACTTACACTTTAATATAAACGGGTATCCCATCAAAAAATTTGGAAGTCAAGGACAACAAAAATCATTTTTAATCGCTTTAAAATTAGCACAGTTCGATTTTATTAAAGCGCAAAGTGGTGTAAATCCTATTTTATTATTAGATGATATTTTTGATAAATTAGATGAACAACGTGTCGCTCAAATCATTAAATTAGTGGATGATGAAAATTTTGGTCAATTGTTTATAAGTGATACACATGCTGAACGTACAGAAGCTGTTGTAAAACAAGTGCATCAATCTTATGAAATTTTCAAGCTGTAAATTTTAAGATATATTTTCAATGAATCAATTGAACACTTCAAAATTATGATTTTGGTAGTTTCAAAGTCAAAACCCTTGAATTAGTATATAATGATTGGTATCAAAAAGAAAAACATGTAAAAAGATTGTTTGATTTTAGTATTTAAAGTTCAAATAACTCAAAAAAAAACAAAAGCTAATGGCAAAACGTAATAATGAACATATCAGCATAAGTGATGCATTAAAAGAATTTGTGGAAACCAATAAACTAGAAAAAGGTTTAAACAAAGTTAATGTAGCTGATGCCTGGGCAAACCTTATGGGCAATGGTGTAAATAATTATACGGCATCTGTAAACTTAGAGCATAACACACTTTATGTGCAACTAACCTCCAGTGTTCTTAGAGAAGAATTAAGTTATGGCAAACAAAAAATAATTAACATGCTTAACGAAGAGTTAGGAAAAGAAATCATTAAGAAACTGGTACTCCGTTAATTACAAAAACGAACTTTATACAAAAATTTCATCCAAAACCAAAAAGCTATTATTATTTATACTATATTTGTGACTTAATTTTTATATAACAAATACAATGAGTAAAGGTACCGTAAAATTTTTCAATGACTCTAAAGGTTTTGGATTCATCGTTGAAGACGACAACAACAAAGAACATTTCGTACACATTTCAGGACTTATCGATGAAATTCGTGAAGGTGATGCAGTAGAATTCGATCTACAAGAAGGTAGAAAAGGATTAAACGCCGTAAACGTAAAAGTAATCTAATACATATACTTTAACAATTACAATTAAAAGTCTATCATTTATTTGATAGGCTTTTTTTTATGGAACTAATTTTATTTTTAATTCACAACAGGTCCTTTTTGAAACTAAAAGTCTTAAAAATAATGGTTGGATAAAAGGGGGATTATTGAAGAAGCTTTAAAAAAATAAATTTGGTAATAAATAATCACAATTTATTTCTAAAACAACAAACCCCACAACTTAGTTGTGGGGTTTGTTTATTTATAATTTTTTAATGACTAAAACATCTCTCTACCAGAAAAATGGAAAGCACCTTCTATAGCCGCATTATCGTCACTATCACTACCATGTACTGCATTTTCTCCAATAGAAGCTGCATATAACTTACGGATTGTTCCCTCAGCAGCATCAGCAGGGTTAGTAGCCCCTATTAATGTTCTAAAATCATCAACCGCATTGTCTTTTTCTAAAATCGCTGCAACAATAGGACCACGTGTCATATATTCAACTAAATCTCCAAAAAATGGACGTTCGTTATGTATTGCATAAAATGCTTCAGCATCAGCTTTTGTCATTTGTGTTAATTTCATTGCTACGATTCTAAATCCTGAAGCTGAAATTTTTTCTAATATTGCACCGATGTGTCCTTTCTCAACAGCATCTGGCTTAAGCATTGTAAATGTTCTATTTGTTGCCATCTTATTGTTTTAATTTTGCTGCAAAAGTAATGTATTTCTAATTAAAAACAAGTTTATCAAATTTTAAAAAGTTGTATCTTCGTCAACTATGAACAGACAAGACATTACTAGTATAAAACAATTATTATCTACTCCAAAAAAGATTGTAATTGTACCACATAAAAATCCAGATGGAGATGCTATTGGTTCAACACTTGGGTTATATCACTACCTTATAAAAGGCAATCACCAGGTAAATGTTTTAGTTCCCAATGACTATCCTACTTTCTTAAAATGGATTCCAGGTAATGACACTATTTTAAAGCATGATTCCCAAACTAAAGCATGTGATGCACTAATTGAAGCTGCAGATATTATATTTACCCTAGATTTTAATGCATTTCATAGAACAGGTAGTATGGAAACTGTTTTAGCAAATAGCAGTGCTTTAAAAATTATGATTGATCATCATCAAGCACCAGATGATTACGCTACATATATGTTTAGCGATGTTACAATGAGTTCTACCTGCGAAATGGTATATCATTTTATTGATATGCTAGGTGATACAGACTTAATTGATGCTAATATTTCAACTTGCTTGTATGTAGGTATAATGACCGATACTGGATCATTCAGATTTTTATCTACAACCAGTAAAACACACCAAATCGTAGCCCAACTTATTGAAAAAGGAGCTAATAATACTGAAATTCATAATAATGTTTACGATACCAATAGCTATGAACGGTTGCAGCTCTTAGGGTGCGCGTTAAGCAATTTAAAAGTTATTCCCGAAGCAAAAACAGCTTACATAACCCTTTCTCAGGAAGAATTATATAAGTACGATTATAAAAAAGGAGACACAGAAGGCGTTGTAAATTATGCTTTGTCTTTAAAAGACACTGTGCTTGCCGCTATTTTTATTGAAGATAAACAAGAAGGCATTATAAAAATATCATTACGCTCAAAAGGTAATTTCTCTGTTAACGAATTATCAAGAGCACATTTTGGAGGTGGTGGTCATACCAATGCTGCAGGAGGAAAAAGTCATTTATCAATGGAGGATACAGTTGCTAAATTTATTAGTATATTGCCTAGTTATAATAAAGCCCTAAATAATGAATAAACTATTAACATTAACCGTTGTCTTACTGGCATTACACTGCAAAACACCCGAAGCAAGACGTCCCGTTTCTGTAAAAACGGGTTCATTTATAGATGCCTCAGTTGAGCGTAATAAAAGGCGCTTTGCCAACGAGCAAGTTTCCATAGAAAAAATTATGCAAGAGCAAGACAATAATTACTTAGCCTCTGAGAGTGGTTTTTGGTATTATTACAATAATAAAACAGAAATTGATACTTTAAAAACACCTCTCTTTGGAGATATTATAAACTATAATTATAACGTAAAAGCTTTAAATGGCAGCTTAATATATTCAAAAGAAGATATTAAAACGCAAACCTATGCTATGGATAAAGAAGAATTATTTACAGGGTTACGTGAAGGTTTAAAACTAATGAAAACTGGTGAAACTGCTACCTTTATATTCCCTTCGCAAAAAGCATATGGTTATTATGGCGATGAAAATAAAATAGGGAGTAACACGCCCATAATTTGTGAAGTTACAGTGAACTCAATTACCCAAAATCAAACTAATTAATAATGAATTTTTTAAAAAAATCTATCAAAGTTTTATCTATTACGTCTTTAATAATTTTAGCTTCATGTAAAGCACAATATCCAGACCTTGAGGATGGACTATATGCAGAATTCATTACTACAGAAGGTATTATGGTTGCTAAATTAGAGCATAAAAAAGCACCTATAACTGTTGCTAATTTTGTATCATTAGCAGAGGGTACTAATACAATGGTAGACAGTATATATAAAGGAAAAAAATTCTATAACGGACTTATTTTCCATCGGGTTATAGATAAATTTATGATTCAAGGAGGCGATCCTACAGGTACTGGAGGAGGAAGTCCTGGTTATAAATTTACAGATGAGTTTCATCCTGATTTAAAACATGATAAACCTGGTATTTTATCTATGGCAAACTCCGGACGTAACACAAATGGGAGTCAATTTTTTATTACAGAAGTTCCAAAACCTCATTTAGACAATGGATATAATATTTTTGGAGAATTGGTTCTTGGAATAAATATTCAAGATAGTATTTCTAATGTAAAAACCGGTTCTGGCGATAGGCCAATAAAAGATGTTGTTATTAAAGAACTGAACATTATTAGAAAAGGAAAAGAAGCTAAATCTTTTGATGCTCCTAGCACATTTAACAATCATTTTGCTGAAGCAGAACGTAAAGAAAAAGAAAAGAAAGCCAGAAAAGAAGCTATTATAAAAGCGTCTAAAGAGAAGTTTGATAAACAAAAAAACGAAGCCACTACATTGTCTTCAGGTTTACAATATGTTGTTACAGAAAAAGGCAATGGAGAAAAATTACCAGAAAGTGCTGAAGTACTTACGCACTATGCCGTATATTTTGAAAATGGAAAATTACTTCAAACGAGTAAACTAGAAATTGCTGAAGCTCTTGATGCTGTAAATGAAAAACGTAAAGCTGCAAACCAATACCAACCAATTACCGCAGGTATTGGTCCAGATGCTGGTATGATTCCAGGTTTTAAAGAAGGCTTACAGCAATTGAGTGTTGGAGACAAGGCAACATTATTCATTCCATATCACTTAGCATATGGAGAAGCTGGAACTAGAGGAATTCCTGGGAAATCTAATATCATTTTTGAAGTCGAAATCATAGAACTTTTAAAGTAAAAACAAAACGTATGCATGCATTAAAATTTGATTGGAATCCTGTAACTGGAATTGACATTATTGGGAATTTCAAATTACACTTCTATAGTCTTATGTGGGTCATTGCCTTTATAATAGGCTGGTATATAATGAAACGTATTTTTACTAAAGAAAAGATATCTTTAGATTATCTAGACCCTTTATTTATTTATACCGTATTAGCGACTATGCTTGGAGCACGCTTAGGACATGTTTTATTTTATCAATCAGAATTAATATCTCAAGACTTCTTTAGTATTTTTCTACCATTCAAATTTAAAGGCGGCTTTGAATTTACAGGCTTTCAAGGATTGGCTAGTCATGGTGCTGCTATTGGTATAATTATAGGGATGTACTTGTATCGAAAAAAATACAACTATAAATCATTATTATGGGTTTTAGATCGTGTTGTTATATCGGTAGCTTCTGGTGCCGTTTTTATTAGAATTGGAAACTTTATTAACTCTGAGATTATTGGAAAAGTTACCGAATCTAATTTTGGAGTTCGTTTTATTCAAGACCAGTACCATAAGAGTCATATCACACAACTCACAGGTATTAAAGACGTTCAGGAAGCTTATAATGCTGTTACAGATAATCCTCAATTTGCAGAATTATTAGAAAAAGTACCTTACAGACACCCAGCACAGTTATACGAATCTTTTTGCTATATTTTTGTGTTTATAATTTTATGGTATTTCTATTCAAAAACTAAAAAAAGAGAACAAACAGGTTTCCTTTTCGGGTTGTTTTTAATCTTGTTATGGACCATTCGTTTCTTTGTTGAATTTACAAAAGAGCCTCAGGGTGATGAATATATAAATTGGGCCGGTTTGAATACAGGACAATGGCTTAGTATCCCATTCATTCTTATTGGTTTATATTTTATGTTTGTTTACAAACCAAAAACAGCTGTTAAATAAGATGTTGTTACCTAAACGTTTTTCTTTATTAATTTTTATAACGTCTACTGGTTTACTTTTAAATCTTTCGGCTTGTAAAGAAAACAAAAAGACCATAAAACAGACTGAAGTTATTTTTAAGAAAGAAGGTGAACTTACCATTTTTAAGTCTATTGACTCTACAAAAATAACGTTAGATATCGAAATAGCCGATACAGATTTTGATGTTCAAACTGGATTAATGTATAGAAATTCTATGGACACAAAACAGGGGATGCTATTTGTATTTGAAGACGTAAAAGAGCGTTTCTTTTATATGAAGAACACCAAAATACCTTTAGACTTAATTTACATCAATGAAAATAAAAGTATAGTGAGCTTTCAGAAAAATGCTAAACCATTTGATGAAAGCTCTTTACCATCTAATTTTCCTGCAAAATATGTATTGGAAATTAATGCCGGTTTAATTGATACTTGGGGGCTTTCGGTTGGTGATAGTATTAATTACACGGAAGACTGAAAACAAGACCTAAGATTGGAAGACCGAAGACCAAGGACCAAAGACGAAACACTGAATACTGAATACTGCGACTGAACACTGAATACTGAGACCGCATACTGCGACTAAACACCAAACACCAAGCAAACAACTAACTTAATGCAAACTCGACAAACTTGCTTTAAGTGTTTCAATTTTTGCCAAAGCATCAGCTTCTTTTTTCTTCTCACTAGCAACAACTTGTTCTGGTGCTCCAGCAACAAAACGTTCATTAGAAAGTTTCTTTTGTACAGATTTCAAAAAACCTTCTGTATAATTTAGCTCTTCTGTTAATTTTTTAATTTCAGCTTCAACATCAATACTACCTGCCATAGGTATAAAATATTCATTAGATTTTACCCTGTAAGTTAAAGCACCATCAACAGCATCAGACACATAATCGATGCTTTCTAAGTTTCCTAGTTTAGAAATAATACTATCGAATGTTGTATGACTCTTTTCATTATTAATTACCGAAAAGCCAATAGCATCTTTAAAAGCTATATTTTTTTGTTTTCTAATATTTCTAATACCAGAAATAACTTCCGAAGCAAATTCAAATTCATCAATTAACCCGGCATTAATTGGCTTAGATTCTGGCCATTTAGCAACAATTAATGCTTCTTCTGGAGTTCTTTCAGTGATATAATGCCATATATCTTCCGTTAAGAACGGCATAAAAGGATGTACTATTTTTAAATTATCTTCAAAAATAGCAATAGCACTTTTTAAAGTTTTAGCATCAATTGGTTGTTGATACCCTGGTTTGATCATTTCTAAGAACCATCCGCAAAAATCATCATAAATAAGCTTATAAGTAGTCATTAATGCATCACTCAATCTATATTTACTAAAATGGTCTTCAATCTCAATTAAAGCCTTCTGAAATTTCGATTCATACCATTCTACAGCAATCTTACTTGATTCTGGTTGTGAAATGTTTTTATCAACTTCCCATCCATCAACCAAACGATAGGCATTCCAGATTTTGTTTCCAAAACCTTTACCTTGCTGACAAAGTGCTTCATCAAACATTAAATCATTTCCTGCCGCAGAACTTAATAATAACCCAACACGAACGCCACCAGCTCCATACGCTTCTATAAGCTTTAAAGCATCTGGCGAATTACCAAGTTGTTTAGACATTTTACGGCGTTGCTTATCGCGAACTAAACCCGTTAAATACACATTTTTAAACGGTTTTTCACCTTTATATTCGTAGCCTGAGATTATCATACGTGCTACCCAAAAGAATAAAATATCTGGTCCTGTTACCAAATCATTTGTTGGGTAATAGTATTTAATATCCTCATTCTCTGGATTTCTAATCCCATCAAAAACACTTATTGGCCATAACCATGAACTAAACCAAGTATCCAAAGCATCAGTATCTTGTTTTAAGTCCGAAGCTTGAAGTTCGGAGTTTGAAGTCTTCTCCTGTGCCAATTCCAAAGCTCTTTCAATCGTCTCTGCAACTACAAAATCCTCTTTTCCTTCTCCGTAGTAATACGCTGGAATTTGTTGTCCCCAAAGTAATTGACGTGAAATATTCCAATCGCGAATATTCTCCATCCAGTGACGATACGTATTTTCAAATTTCTTAGGAAACAAATTAATTTCAGAATCTTCACCTAAAACCGCTTTAATTGCAGGTTTTACCAAATCTTCCATTTTTAAAAACCACTGATCACTTAAACGTGGTTCTATAACAGCTTTAGTTCTTTCCGAAGTTCCTACTTTATTAATATGGGTTTCCGTTTTCACTAAAACACCAGTTTCCTCTAATTCTTTAACAACCGATTTTCTAGCTACAAAACGGTCTTGTCCTTCAAAATGTAATCCAAAACTATTTAGAGAAGCGTCTTCATTAAAAATATCTATAACTTCCAGCTGATGTTTATCTCCTAAATTCTTATCGTTTTCATCATGTGCAGGTGTTACTTTAAGACATCCAGTACCAAATTCAACATCTACATAGTCATCTTCAATAATAGGAATCACACGGTTACATATGGGTACAATGGCCTTTTTTCCACGCAAGTGCAAAAACCTTTCATCATTGGGGTTAATACAAATGGCTGTATCTCCAAAAATAGTTTCAGGACGTGTAGTTGCTATGGTTAGGTATTCTTCCCTTAGATCCTTCTTACTCGCCCCTGCTCCTTCCGAAAGGATTTTATATTTTAAATAATATAAATTCCCTTGACGTTCCTCATGAATAACCTCTTCATCAGATAAGGTTGTTTTTGCTTCAGGATCCCAGTTTACCATTCGGAAACCACGATAAATCAATCCTTTATTGTATAAATCTACAAATACTTTGATAACAGCTTCACTCATATCGTCATCCATCGTGAACTTGGTTCGTTCCCAATCGCAAGAGCATCCTAACTTTTTTAGCTGTTCTAAAATAACACCTCCATATTCATGAGTCCAATCCCATGCATGTTTTAAAAACTCATCGCGAGACAAATCGTTTTTATCAATACCTTGTTCTTTTAATTTAGCAACTACTTTTGCCTCGGTAGCAATAGATGCATGATCTGTACCCGGTACCCAACAAGCATTTTTACCTTGCAAACGCGCCCGACGAATTAACACATCTTGAATCGTGTTATTAAGCATATGCCCCATATGTAAGACTCCCGTTACATTAGGTGGGGGTATTACAATAGTATAAGGTTCTCTTTCATCTGGCTCTGAATGAAAATAATTATGCTTCATCCAGTAATCATACCACTTACTTTCTACTTGATTCGCCTCATATTTTGAAGGTATTTGCATACTTTGGAATAGTTTTTGAACATTGATGTGCAAAAGTACTTATATTTCTTTTTCTGTGAAATGAGCATAGCTATTAATTTCATTAATAAATACGATTTTAATATGCAAACTGTATCTCACTGTTAAAAATAAATATAAACAGATGAAAAAGTTATAATATTAATCGTAAAACAATAAGTAATAATATTTTAACAAAAAACTGGCTTATTTGAGAAAAGTTGTACGTACTTTTAACTCTGTTGAATATGTTAACATACCTGTATTATGTCTAATATTTTTGCAGGTTGTAGAAAAAGTAAGTATGTTTGACATGGAATTAGGAGTAATAATATAAACGTTACTTCGTCCAATAGTTATAGAAAATTTATTTAATGCAAATTGCATTTGAACATATAAAACAATAAAAAAACAGAAAAATGAAACAATTAATTACAATTTTATTTATCGGATTAATCAGCCTATCTGTAAATGCACAAGGTAAGGTAGCTAAGATAGAATTTAAAACGGATACTATTGATTATGGTACTATTGAAAAAGGATCAAATGGTGTACGTGTTTTTGAATTTACAAATACTGGTGATGCACCGCTTATAATCTCTAAAGTGTCATCTAGTTGTGGTTGTACTATTCCAAAAAAACCAAAAGATCCTATTTTACCAGGAAAAACCGGAGAAATAGAGGTTAAATATGACACAAACAGAGTAAACCCTATTAGAAAAACGATTACTGTTATTTCTAATGCAGATACCCCTACTGTTGCTTTAAAAATTAAAGGCTTAGTAGTAGACTCAAGCAAAAAGAGTGTTTTAGAAAAGAAAGATAAAAGTATTGTTCAGCAATAAACTTCTTTTACAAAAGAAAATAAGAGCCCAAACCATATCGTTTGGGCTTTTTTATTTAAAAAGGTCTTCTAATTTAAAATTGAAAGTTAAAACGCTACCATTTCTTTCAATTTTAAGTTTAATACGTTTCCCTGAATCTTCATAAAACATGTGAATTAGCTCTTGAAGCTTTAATCGATGGGTATCCTTGTTATTTATACTCAAAACGACATCTCCTATAAGCAGCCCAGCTTTTTCTGCTGGAGAATCTTTTCTTAATTCCACTATAGTATAAGCTGGCTTTAATGATAATTTGTATTTAGTATCTATTATAACTTTTATACCGCTTTGGGCACTCCCGTACTGCTTATCTTCTTTTGGGGTTTCATTATCTTGCTCCCTTACTAATCTAAAACCCTCGTGAGCCAACTCAATACCACTTTTATTATACCTAAACTTCTCATTAAAATAACGGTTCTTTGTTAATGTGACTATAGCTCTTTGATAATCAAAAATAACATTAAAACGTTTTAAAATATTGCCTGACAAACTTCCATTTCTGTTTTTATGTTTTCTTGCATGTGATATATACGTTGAATCCGGAAATGAAACATTAACCTTATCAAGCATAAAGCTTTTTAAAGAAAAATTTCTAACTTTTGAACGTTTACCATAAACACTGCCACTCAAGCCATGACCAAGAAAATCATAAAAATATTTATTACTAGATTTTATTCCCAAAGAATCATCTTCAAACAACCACAAAGCATCACTGCCTCCAGAATCTATCAATAGCTTAACAGGAATCATTTTCCTATTCATTACTACTTCTGCATTTATATAAGGCTTGTTATTATAAAACTCCAAATTTAGCCTTTCACAGTTTTTACATTTTTTATACGTATACGCTTCCGGCTTTGTTAGTTTTATAATCTTTTTAGAATAGTTTATTTCAACTACTAAATCCTTAAATAAATCAAAACCAACTATACCATGAACCGGAAAACCTAATCTGGGAGCAAAATTGAGATTAGAATCAAAAACGGCATATAAATCCTGCTTTAGCTTAATAGCTTCTCCTACTTTAAAAATATTATTCTTAGATCTTAATGCTTCTACAGATTCTCCTTTACCTAAACCTCTTAAAAATATAGTCTCGGTATCTTTTATTTTTAAAGTATCAGAAACATTTAGGAAATTGAAAATAATCGGTTTACTTACTCCCGTATCTAATAAAAAAGATAATTTAACACCATTCACTTCAACAGGAATTATAATTAAATTATTTATTAATTTGAACCTAATTTTATCTGACTGTTTTTTATTTTGAATAACAAAATTTTTTTGAGAATAGCTAAGGTTACTAACACAAAAAATTATTAAAATAAGAATTAAGAGCTTTTTAATTGAGAAGCATGCAATTTTCATAAAATGAATTTACGAATCTTTTAGATTAACTTGATTATTTAGTCTTGTTTTTTAAAAAAACTTTAAGATAATTTTCTCAACTTTGCAGCATAATTTATCATCAATGCCAACAATATCGAAAAAAGGGCAAAAAATGCCTGCATCACCAATACGCAAGTTAGTTCCTTATGCTGAAGAAGCTGTAAAAAAAGGAAAAAGTATTTACTATTTAAATATTGGGCAACCAGACATTAAAACACCTAAAATTGCTCTGCAAGCTGTAAGAGAGAGCAATTTAGATGTATTAGCTTATTCAAGATCGGAAGGATCTGAAATATATAGACAAAAAATTTCGACATATTATTCTAAACACCATATTAACGTTACTCACGATGATATTGTAGTAACAACCGGAGGTAGTGAGGCACTTCTCTTTGCTTTTGGAAGTATTATGGATATTGATGATGAAATTATTATCCCTGAGCCATTTTATGCTAATTACAACGGATTCTCGACAGCATCTGGAGTAAAAGTAGTACCAGTAATTTCTAAGATTGAAAATAATTTTGCCTTACCTCCAATTGAAGAATTTGAGAAGTTAATTACACCTAAAACCAAGGCCATTTTAATTTGTAATCCCGGAAACCCAACAGGTTATTTATACTCTAAAGAAGAAATACAAAAATTAGCAGCTATAGTTAAAAAACATGATTTGTTTTTAATTGCTGATGAAGTTTACCGAGAATTCACATATGATGGCAATACACACTATTCCGTCATGCAAGAAACAGGACTCGAAGATCATGCTATTATGATTGATTCCGTTTCAAAACGATATAGCATGTGTGGTGCTAGGGTTGGATGCTTAGTATCAAAGAACAAGACCCTCATACAAACTGTTTTAAAATTTGCTCAAGCACGTTTAAGTCCTCCAACATTAGCGCAAATTGCTAGTGAAGCAGCGCTTGAAACCCCTCAAAGTTACTTTAATGATGTTATTGAAGAATATGTAGAAAGAAGAAACACTTTAATTACTGAATTACAAAAAATAGAGGGTGTTAAAGTAGCAAAACCCAAAGGCGCATTTTACTGTATTGCCGAACTTCCTGTGAAAAACTCTGATGATTTTGCTCAGTGGCTTTTAGAGCATTTTGATGTTAATGGTGAAACTATAATGGTTGCCCCTGCTGGTGGTTTTTACTCAACACCTGGAGTTGGTCTAAACCAAATACGAATTGCCTACGTGCTAAAAGAGGAAAGCTTAATAAAAGCAGTTAACATTTTAAAAGAGGCTTTAAAGGCTTATAACGATTAGTGCATATAAAAGAAAACATATCTTTAAAACCATACAATACTTTCGGTATTGATGCCTTGGCCAGCTTTTTTATTTCTGTTTCTAGCATTGACGAATTAAAACAAGTTTTAGCCCTTAAAGCATACCCTAATAAGCTTATTTTAGGTGGCGGTAGCAATATGTTACTTACAAAAGATTTTAAAGGCCTAGTTATTCACATCAATTTAAAAGGCATTGAGGTGGTTTCTGAAACTGATAATTTTGTTACCATTAAAGCTCATGCTGGTGAAAATTGGCATGAATTTGTGCTTTGGTGCATTGATAATGATTTTGGAGGTATTGAAAACTTATCATTAATTCCTGGTAATGTTGGTACGGCCCCTATTCAAAATATTGGAGCTTATGGTGTTGAACTAAAAGACACTTTTGTATCATGCGAAGCCCTATCATTAGAGTCACAAACTGTAACAGCTTTTACAAAAGCCGATTGCGATTTTGGCTATAGAAACTCTATTTTCAAGCAACAAGCTAAAGGACAATATATTATAACTAGTGTTACATTCGTTCTTAGTAAGAAGAATCATAAACTCCATGTAAATTATGGATCTATAACTTCTCAACTTAAAACCATGCATGTAACCCAACCAACTATTCAAGATATTTCAAAAGCTGTGATCGCTATTAGAGAAAGTAAGTTACCAAACCCTAAAGAAATTGGAAATAGTGGTAGTTTTTTCAAAAATCCAGTGATTTCAAAATCACATTTCGATAAGCTGTCACAAAATTTCTCAGATATTCCAAGTTATCCGGTTTCAGAAAGCGAAGTAAAGGTTCCTGCAGGTTGGCTTATTGAAAAAGCAGGTTTTAAAGGCAAACAATTCGAGAACTACGGCGTCCATAAAAAACAAGCTCTAGTACTTGTAAATTATGGTAATGCCAAGGGGTCAGACATCTTAAATCTTTCAAAATTAATACAAAAAACTGTTAAGAGGCTTTTTGGCATTTCTATTGAAGCTGAAGTAAATATATTGTAATCTAAAAGAAATTTCTAACTTTGGCAGAATTACTCGCCATATTAATTTATGGTAAAAACCAAATTAACCTTGATTTCATCTACAGAAAAAGAAATAATTAACTTCCTGGAAAATGGCGATAAAAAAGCCATTACCCTACTTTATGAAAGCTATTCTGATTCACTATTTGGTGTTATAAAAAAGATTATATCAGATGATGATATTGCACAAGACGTGCTGCAAGAAAGTTTTGTAAAAATATGGAGATACGCAAAAAAATACGATTCTAATAAAGCTAAATTGTTTACTTGGCTGTATAGAATTGCTTATAATACTGCCATAGACAAAGTTAGATCTCTAAAAAATAAAAGTGGCAAAGAAGTCCAAATAGAGACCTCATCCGTATATAAAATAACGTCGAATGAATTAAATCAAGACGTTTTAGATATAAAAACCCATCTAAATACGCTTGATGAGAAATATCAAATAGTGATTAATGCGCTCTTTTTTGAGGGCATGACACAACAAGAAGCCAGTGATGAATTAGATATTCCGCTGGGAACTATAAAATCAAGATTAAAAATCGGATTACGTGAATTGAAAAAAATTTACAATCCTTAACTAAACAAAGTCATGAATGAGAAAATAACTACTTTTTTAAATTCTGGCCTATTAGAAAAATATCTATTAGGTGAAACTACTTCTGTTGATACTGAAATGGTTGAATCTTATATTTCAAAATACCCAGAAGTACAGAACGCATACAACACATTGCAATACAATTTAGAAATTGTTGCTAAAAGCAATGCTGTTGAAGCCCCTAAAAATATTTTAGATGATATTTTAGAGGAGCTTGATGAAAAACCAGTTGTCAATTTAAATACGCAAAAGAAATACAAATCATGGTATAAATTTGCTGTAGCTGCAAGTATTGCTGCCTTTATTTTTGCTGGTACGTCTTATCATTTCTATTCTCAAAAACGAAAACTGTCACAAGAAAACCAAATAGTGGTTGAGGAAATTTTTGATTTACGAAGTGATATTGAAAAAAACAATCTGATGCTTGATAATGTCATGAGACAATTATTGAAACTTAACAACCCTGAGACTGAAAAATACATCATTAAAGGGAATGAAAGAGCTAAAGATTTAAAAACTGTTGCTTACATAAACCCAAAAGAAAAAACATCCATGATCGATGTTGTTTCATTACCTCAATTACCAGAAGAGCAATGCTACCAGATATGGGCAGACTTGCAAGGTAAAATGGTTAGCTTGGGCATCTTAAATGAAGCCGACAGACAACTTATGTCTATTCCTTATGCTGAAAATGCGCTTGCTTTAAATATTACTATAGAGCCAAAAGGAGGAAACACCATAGCTTCCAAAGAAAATACAGTAGCAGAAATTAGCTTACAGTAAAAACAATACATAGTAACAAACAAAAAAGCCTCGTTTTAATAATTAAAACGAGGCTTTTGCTTTCTTATAATAAAAAATCACGCTTTATCGAACAGTGCTTTATGGATAAAACCTGCAACTATAGCACCAGCAATTGGAGCCACCCAAAACAACCAAAGTTGTGATGTAAAGGCGCCTTCTGCAAATAATGCCTGACTTGTAGAACGTGCTGGATTAACCGATGTATTGGTTATTGGAATACTTATTAAATGTATTAAGGTTAAGCCTAAACCAATAGCTATGGGAGCAAACCCTTTAGGAGCTCTGTCGTTGGTACTTCCCAAAATTATTAATAAGAAAAAAGCCGTTAGCAAAAACTCTGCTATTAATGCAGCAGTCATAGAATAACCATCGGGCGATAAATCCCCATAACCATTAGCAGCAAAACCTCCAACGGTAATGAAGTCAGATTTATTTGTTACTATTAAGTACAATACTCCTGCCGCTGTTATGGCTCCTACCAATTGGGCCACAATGTAACCTAGTAAATTTTTAGCCTCAAACTTCCCTCCTGCCCACAAACCAAAAGATACAGCAGGATTAAAATGACCTCCAGAAATATGCCCTACAGCATAGGCCATCGTTAACACAGTAAGTCCAAATGCCAATGCCACACCTACAAAACCAATCCCTAATTCTGGGTAACCAGCTGCAAAAACTGCACTCCCACAGCCTCCAAAAACAAGCCAAAATGTTCCAAAAAATTCTGCAAATAATTTTTTCATAAATAGTAATTTAATTAGTTAGTATTTTTAATGTACATATTATTTTTTAGACACCAAATATTACAATCCGTCACCTTAGGCATATCATCTCTATATTCAGCACCATTTTTAATGAAAAGCATTATCTTTGTAAAAAATAAATTATAGAACTCATCTTTACTTTTTGTTTTTAACCAAAAATGAGATAAAATTTGTTCAGATGAGGCCTTTTTTGCAAGGCATAGTAGTGCTAAGCATAAAAAAAGTAACAAAATATGGGCTAATTTTAGCCATTTTTTAGGAAATAGAAAAAGTCAAGATGAGTTCATAATGAAACATCTTTTACAAAAGTCTTCAGGCTTAACAAAAATATTGTACAAGATGCTACATGTGACTTTAGATAAATAATAAATATTACACATGAAACTTCTTTTAATAACTATCATTTTATTAGGACTAGGAATTGCAGGAATTGCTGTTAAAATTTGGGCAAAAAAGGACGGTAAATTTGCTGGCACTTGTGCAAGTCAAAACCCAATGCTTAATAAAGATGGAGAAGCTTGTGGTTTTTGTGGAAAAACTCCAGACCAATTTAGCGATTGTAACGAACCTCAACATTCATAATCTTTTATGATGCTTCTTGATTTTATTTTCTACGCATTCATTGCTGTAGTGATTATTCAAGCACTCTTTTATATTTTTTTCTTTACAAGGTTTACCTTTCTTAAACAAGAAAAAAAAACGCTTAAAAATATTGATGTTTCAGTTATTATTTGTGCAAAAAATGAAGCTGAAAACCTGCAAAACTTTTTACCTTCCATAATTAACCAAAACCACCCAAACTTTGAAATTGTTTTAATTAATGATGCCTCTAATGATAATACATTAGAAATCATGGAACAGTTTGCGAGTCAACACAAAAACATCAAAATTGTAAACGTTAAAAACAACGAAACGTTTTGGGGAAATAAAAAATATGCTTTAACGCTAGGTATTAAAGCTTCAAAAAATGAGTTTCTTTTATTTACAGATGCCGACTGCAAACCTGTTTCTAAATATTGGATTAAAAATATGACTAGCCATTTTAGCAAAAAGAAACAACTTGTTTTAGGTTATGGCGGTTACTTAAAAATTAAAAACTCTTTGCTAAACAAACTCATCCGTTTTGAAACATTAGTAACGGCAATGCACTACTTTTCTTTTGCAAAACTAGGGATACCCTATATGGGAGTTGGTAGAAATTTAGCTTATACAAAAACGATGTTTTTCAAAAACAATGGCTTTGTTAATCATATGAAAGTCCTTTCTGGTGATGATGATTTATTTGTTAATCAAATAGCGAACAAAAAAAATACGTCTATTTGCTTTTCAAAAAATGGTTTTACGGAGTCAATTCCCAAAACCACATTTAAAGATTGGTTTAAACAAAAAAGGCGTCATGTTTCAACAGCAAAACACTATAAATTAAAGCATAAAATTCTACTAACCCTAATTTACAGTTCTCAGTTACTATTTTGGGTTTTAGCAACCATTTTATTTATAACAGCACACCATTGGCTCATTGTTTTAGCTTTATTTTTATTCAGAATTATTATACAATATTATATTTTTAGAACGCCTTCAAAGAAATTAAAAGAAAACGATCTGTTGGTACTACTCCCTTTCTTAGAAGTTTTTTTAATTCTCATTCAATTGACTATCTTTATAAATAATCTTATATCAAAACCTAATTATTGGAAATAAACGAAGCCATTAAACGCGCAAAAGAAAACGACCAAAAAGCGTTTAATTATTTATTAGACCTTTTTTGGGACGACGTATATGGTTTTCAATTAAAACGCATTCAAAATGAAAACGATGCGGAGGATGTCACTATTCAAACGTTCTCTAAAGCATTCGATAAAATTGAAACCTTTGATGACGATTTCAAATTTAAAACATGGCTAATTACCATCTCAAAAAATATACATATAGATTTACTTCGGAAAGAAAAAAATTCTATAGCCCAAGTAATATCTAAAAATGATGGTGATGCTTTTCAAGTCTTAGATGAATCTCCCTCTCCTGAGGATAAATTAATAACCGAGCAACATTTAGCAAAACTGCTTCGTGATATCAAAAAACTGAAACCTCATTATCAAGAAGTTATAAATTTGCGTTACTTTCAGGAATTAAGTTATAAAGAAATCACCAAAGAATTAGACGAGCCTATAAATAATGTCAAAGTAAAACTACTCCGCGCTAAAAAACTGCTTGCAGAAATTATTCGAAAAAAATAGATGATTGCTAAACTCAAAAACTTAGGTCCAGGCTTATTATTTGCTGGTGCTGCTATTGGTGTATCACACTTGGTACAATCTACTCGTGCTGGTGCCGATTTTGGTTTAGGGTTACTTTGGGCGTTACTTTTAGTGAATATATTTAAATATCCGTTTTTTCAATTTGCTCCCCGTTATGCTGCTGCAACAGGAGAAAGTCTATTAGATGGTTATAACAAATTAGGAAAAGGTGTTTTGGGTGTCTATTATGTATTAAATATAGCAACTATGTTTACCATACAAACAGCTGTAACAATAGTAACTGCTGGCTTAGCCTCTTCTCTTTTTGGAAATTTCGGAACAATTGAATTTGATAATGGTGTCATTATAAATAGCACAAAAATCTGGACTATAATTATAACATCTATTTGCTTATTATTACTGTTATTTGGTAAGTATAAGCTCTTGGATAAACTAATGAAGATCATTATAATTACTTTAACTATTAGCACTATGATCGCTGTGAGTATGGCTCTAAAAAGCTCTGATCCTCTTTCCTTTAAACAAGTATTCCCTAATGATAGTCTAGAAATTGTTTTTTTAATTACGTTTATGGGCTGGATGCCAGCACCATTAGATGTTTCGGTTTGGCACTCACTTTGGGCCATTGAAAAGAAAAAAAACATTGAAGCTTATAATCCTAAATCTGCTTTATTCGATTTCAATATAGGATATATAAGTACCATCGTATTGGGTATTGGATTCTTATTATTAGGTGCACTAGTCATGTTTAATAGCCAAGAAACTTTTAGTAATTCAGCTGGAACGTTTGCCAACCAATTAATAAGCATGTACAAAACCAGTCTGGGTAATTGGAGTTGGGCCTATATTATAATTGGCATTGCTGCATTTACAACCATGTTTAGCACCACTTTAACAACTTTAGACGCATCCCCAAGAGTCATGACTAAAGCAACACAATTGCTTTTTAATAAAACCTCTAAACTAAACTATAAGTTTTGGATATTCTTACTTGCAACAGGCACAATTATTATCTTTCTATTTTTTGCATCAGAAATGGGCTTCCTTATTAAGGTGGCCACTATTTTATCCTTTATCACAGCTCCTTTTTACGCTATTATCAATTATCGTCTCATTTCCAGCAAGCACACGCCCAAAAATTGGCAACCATCAAAACAACTTCACATTTTAAGCTGGTTGGGAATTGCTTTTTTAATCGGATTTAGTATCTGGTACCTCACAACTTTATAGAGTACTTTTAAAAGCATTAATTTGTATCTTTGCACTTTATTTTAATGTATGAATACAGAAACGGCTTCAAATATATTACCAGAACGACAAGCAAAACCAAAATGGCTACGTGTTAAGCTTCCAACGGGTAAAAAATATACTGAACTTAGAGGTTTAGTAGATAAATACAAATTAAATACTATTTGTACTTCTGGTAGCTGTCCTAATATGGGAGAATGCTGGGGAGAAGGTACTGCAACGTTTATGATATTAGGAAATGTTTGCACACGTTCTTGTGGTTTTTGTGGTGTAAAAACCGGAAGGCCAGAAACTGTAGATTGGGACGAACCTGAAAAAGTAGCTAGATCTATTAAAATCATGAACATAAAACATGCGGTTTTAACTAGTGTTGATAGGGATGATTTAAAAGATATGGGAAGTATTATGTGGTCTGAAACCGTTAAAGCGGTACGTAGAATGAATACCGAAACAACACTGGAAACTTTAATCCCAGATTTTCAAGGTATTGAAAAGCATTTAGACAGGATTATAGATGTCGCACCAGAAGTTGTGTCACATAATATTGAAACCGTTAGACGCTTAACTCGCGAAGTTCGCATACAAGCTCAATATGACAGAAGTATGGGGGTTTTAAAATATTTAAAACAACAAGGGCAAAGACGCACAAAATCTGGTATTATGCTTGGTTTGGGTGAAACCAGAGAAGAAGTTATTGCTACGCTTCATGACCTTAAAGAAAATGATGTTGATGTGGTTACTATCGGACAATACCTGCAACCTAGTAAAAAACATTTACCAGTAAAACAGTTTATAAATCCTGATCAATTTAAAGAATACGAAGAAATAGGACTTGAATTGGGTTTTCGTCACGTAGAAAGTAGTGCTTTGGTAAGGTCTTCTTACAGAGCGCAAAAACACATAAACTAAATTATGATTAGTGTTGCAATCAATGGCTTTGGTAGAATTGGTAGGCGCGTTTTTAGATTACTTCAAGATTACAAAAACATAAAAGTTGTTGCTATTAATGATTTAGCAGATACTAAAACGTTAAGCCACCTCCTTAAATATGATAGTGTACATGGGTTATTTAATGGCACGGTATCTTACGACGATAACGACATCATTATTAATGAAGAAAAAATACCTTTATTAAACAATAATCATCCAAAAACCACAAATTGGACGCCATATGATGTAGATTTTGTTATTGAAGCTACAGGGAAATTTAAAACCACTTCAGAACTTCAAAACCATATAAATAATGGTGCAAAATGTGTTATTTTAAGTGTCCCGCCTACTGAAGACACAATAAAGACAATTGTTCTTGGTGTTAATGATTGTAGTATAGATGGTTCTGAAACCATAATTTCTAATGCGTCGTGTACTACAAACAATGCGGCACCCATGATTGATATTATAAATAAACTTTGTGGTATTGATCAAGCCTATATAACAACAGTACATTCTTATACAACCGATCAAAGTTTACATGATCAACCGCATCGCGATTTACGCCGTGCTAGAGCAGCCAGTCAATCCATAGTACCTACTACTACTGGAGCTGCAAAAGCACTAACCAAAATATTTCCTGATTTATCAGATGTTATAGGAGGTTGTGGCATACGAGTTCCTGTAATAAATGGCTCTTTAACAGATATTACTTTTAATGTAAAGAAAAGTGTATCAATCAAGGATATAAATAACGCCTTTAAAGAGGCGTCTCAGAAAGAATATAAAGGCATCTTAGAATATACTGAAGATCCAATTGTATCTATAGATATTGTCGGAAACACACATTCTTGTATTTTTGATTCAGGTATGACATCCGTAATTGGAAACATGGTAAAAATAATTGGATGGTACGATAATGAAAGTGGCTATTCCAAGCGAATAATTGATTTAATATGCAATTTATCGGAAAAAAGATGTATTTTATCGATAAAATAATTATATTTGTTAGCAATATTTAATAAAATGTCCCAAGTTAAAAATTACATATACATTATATTAATGTTATTTAGTTTGAGTGTTTCATCTCAAAAAACAATAGATGAAGATCCTGAAATCCAGCAAAATAACATCAACTACCGCATTGAGCAAGCTCAGGTAGAATTGGAGAAATATAACTATTACGATGCCCAAAAACATCTGGATGAAGCTTTAAAATTAGCTGAAAAATCAGATAATAAAAGAAGCATTGGGATTATTTATGCCATTAAGGGGAAGCTACAACTTATTATCGAGGAAGAAGACAATGCTATAAAATCGCTTAACAAGGCGATTGAAATGCAAAGAATTATTAATGATAACAAAAACCTTGGTAAATCTTATAAAATTTTTGGAGATGTTTATTTAACAAAAAAGGACTATTACCAGGCACTTGACTCTTACAAAGCAGCAAAATCAAAATTTCAAGAAGAAGGATTAAATGAAGATTTGGCCGAAGTGCTTTTATGTGAAGGTAAAACCTATATGTCTTTAAAAAATTACGGCAAAGCAAGAGACATTATTGAGCAAGCTTTGGCACAAGCAAGAAAAGGTGATTACAAAAAAACCCAAAGTGATGCCCTGATTAATCACGGTACGATTTATAATAAATTAGGTGATTTTGAAAAAGCCTTAACCTTTGCTAATGAAGGTTTAGAAATAGCTAAAGAGAATAATTTCAAAAATATACTCAGTAAAGGCTTCCTTGTTGTTAGTAATATTTATAAAGCTGTTCAGGATTTTAGACGTTCCAGAGAATATTTATTCAAACATTTAAAGCTTTCTGATTCTATAAGAACCTTAACACGAGTAAACTCCTCAAAAGATCAGGAAACACAATACTTGTTAAACGAAGCTAACGAAAAGATTAATGAAGCTCAATTGAATTTGGAAAAAGCAGAAGATGATAAAAATTTAGGAACTTTAATTTCTATTTTAAGTGTGGCATTAATCACCATTTTGTCTCTATTAACTTTATCACTTTACAAAAACAATAACATTAGACTTAAAACCAATAATATGCTTCATAAAAAGAATGGAGAACTTATTATTGCTAAGGAAAAAGCCGAATTAGCATCAAAAACCAAGGCTAATTTCTTGTCTACCGTAACGCACGAGTTGCGTACGCCTCTTTATGCTGTTACCGGATTAAGTAACATGCTATTGGACGAAAATCCAAGGCCCGAACAAATTCAGCATTTAAAGTCGTTAAAATTCTCTGGAGATTATCTTTTAACATTTATTAATGATATCCTTCAAATAAATAAAATTGAAGCAAATAAAGTTGATATAGAACCCGAATCATTCAACTTAAAAAAGAAAATAAATAACATTGTTTTAGCGCTTAACAACTCTGCTCAAGATAATAATATTAAAATTCATTTTGAGTATGACTCTGATTTACCAGAGAATTTTATAGCAGATCAATTAAAAATTTCTCAGATTCTTATTAATTTGATTGGTAACTCTATCAAATTCACTAAAGATGGCGATATATGGATTAGAGTCTATAAAATAGAAGAAAAAAGTAATGTTTATACCCTACGTTTTGAAGTAGAAGATAATGGTATTGGTATTAGTCAGGAAAAACAAGACAATATGTTTGAGAGTTTTTCACAAGGCTCTATTCAAATAAACCGTAAATATGGAGGTACAGGTTTAGGTCTTTCTATTGTAAAAGGATTAATAGACATCTTAAAAGGAAAAATTTACGTAAGAAGTGAATTAGAAAAAGGGACTACATTTTACTTTGAAATACCTCTTGAGTACACTTCTGTAGAAGAAACCAAAGAAAATAAATTAGCTTATTTTGATGGCGATGTAAGTGAATTGGATTTGACAAATGTTAAAATTTTAGTTGTTGAAGACAATAAAATCAATCAAATGATTACTAAAAAGATTCTTACTAAAATGAGTCTTAAATGTGATATCGTTGATAATGGTGAAGAAGCTGTTGAAATGATTAAAGCTAACAAGTACGACATTATCTTAATGGATATACATATGCCTGGTATAAGTGGAATGGAAGCAACCAAAAGGGTTCGAGCTTTCGATAAAGAATTAACCATTTTTGCTTTAACAGCTGTTACCATTGAAGACAAAATGCATGAATTTGATGAAGCTGGATTTACCGATATCATTCCAAAACCATTCAAACAGGAAGAATTCGAGAAAAAGCTTTACAATGCCTTGGCAACGAATAACGATCAATCTGCTACAGCTTAGTTTTTAAAAAATCTTTTATCAATTTATTTATTTTCACCTCATCATTAATCACGGTGCTAATTGGTAAATAAAACAATTTATCTCTTAAGGATTCGTATTGCTTTAAACGCATAAAATCCTTTTCTGTAGTCACTATTAAATCTCTTTTGTTAAGTTCAAGAATATCTTGTTCTGAAAATTCATGATGATCTTTAAAATTTAAATGGTCAAACTTTAAACCTTTCTCTTTTAAAAAGCTGACCAAAGGAGACGCATTAGCAATACCAGTAACCAAAGTAAAATTATTCAAATCATCAATGGGTTTATTTGTGTTACTGGAAATAACACTATTTGAATAGCTAATTGAACTAAAAAACACATGTTGATTAGTTTCTGGGTTTATTTTTTGTAAAATAATATTCTTTTCAGCATCACTTAAATCTTTAGGGCATTTAGTAACCATTATAATGTTAGCTCGTTTACTACCATTCCTAGGTTCTCGTAAATTGCCTGTAGGCAAAACAATGTCCTTAAAATATGGATTGTTATAAGTAGTCAGTAAAATATTAAATCCAGCTTTGACCTTTCTGTGCTGAAATGCATCATCAAGTAAAATAACCCCTGGCAGATTATCAATTAATTGCAATTGTTTAATCCCATTATTTCTATCGGCATCAACAGCTACAAGAATATTTTTTTTAAACTTATTATAAAACTGAAAAGGCTCATCTCCAATCGATTCTGCTGTAGCGTCTTTATTTGCCAATTGAAAACCTTTAGTTTTTCGCTTATAACCCCGACTTAAAGTAGCCACTAGATAATCATCTTTTAAAAGATGAATTAAATATTCAATCATAGGTGTTTTTCCTGTGCCACCAACACTTAAATTACCAACACAAATTACAGGGATTTTATGGGATATAGATTTTTTAACTCCTAAATCATATAACTTATTCCTTAGCCATGTTACTAAATAGTAAATAGGAACTATTGGATACAAAATGTAACGTAAAAAAATCATCACGACGAATGTAATTATTTTATCTTTGAAATAAAAAATTTCTTGAAACCGACTGTCCCTGAGATAACCCAAAGTGTATTTCTCTAGTTTCGTTTTGGTCTCTCGAAATTTTGTATTTTGCCTCACCCTGAACTGCTTTTTTTAGCAGTCCTGACCTCTCCAAAAAGAGAGGTAAATTAGGAAACCCCGACCTAAGATCGGAGAATTTTTAGATTTAAACATAAATACTATGATTGTTCAAGACGTTATTAACCACTTAGAAACATTAACACCTCTAGCCTATGCTGAAGGTTTTGACAATGTGGGCCTTTTAGTTGGTAATAAAAATGAAAAAATAACAGGTGTTCTTGTTACATTAGACACACTCGAAACCGTTGTCGATGAGGCCATAGAAAAAAACTGTAACCTCATAGTTAGTTTTCACCCTATAATCTTTAAAGGCTTAAAAAAGTTAACGGGAAAAAATTATGTTGAACGTGTTGTTATAAAAGCTATTAAGCACGACATAGCTATTTACGCCATGCACACAGCCTTAGATAATGCTATCAATGGTGTTAATGATATGATTTGTAATAAATTGGATTTAACCAACAGACGCATTTTAATTCCGCAATCAGAAACAATAAAAAAATTAACAACCTACGTGCCAAAAAATGAAGCGGAACAATTAAGAACTGCTTTATTCAATGCTGGAGCTGGAAGCATTGGTAATTATAATAATTGCAGCTTTAACGTAGAAGGCTATGGTACTTATAATGGCAACGAAAACTCCAATCCAACACTAGGAGAAAAAGGAAAAACACATACCGAAGCTGAAACTAAAATTACGGTTACATATTCAAAACATTTAGAATCAAAAATTATCAAAACACTTTTTGATTCCCATAGTTATGAAGAAGTTGCTTATGAAATAACGACACTTGAAAACAAAAACCAAAGCATAGGGATGGGGATGATTGGCGAACTAAAAGAACCTATGAATGAATCTAATTTTTTAAACCATTTAAAAACTAAAATGAACACGGAATGTATCAGGCATTCTTCATTTTTAAATAGACCAATAAAAAAGGTTGCGGTTTTAGGAGGGTCTGGAAGTTTTGCAATTGGTGCAGCCAAAGCATCTGGTGCTGATGCTTTTATATCTTCAGATTTAAAATATCACGACTTTTTTACAGCAGAAAACAGTATTCTTTTGGCTGATATTGGGCATTATGAAAGCGAACAGTTCACAAAAAATCTTTTAGTAGCAAATCTTACAAAAAAAATCACTAATTTTGCAGTCGTTTTATCAAAGACAAATACCAATCCTGTTAAGTATTTTTAAAGTATGGCTAAAAAGAAAGAAGTAACTGTAGAAGAGCGCTTAAGAGCTTTATACGATTTACAACTAATCGATTCTCGTATAGATGAAATCAGAAATGTTCGCGGAGAACTTCCTTTAGAAGTTCGTGATTTAGAAGATGAAGTTGCTGGACTAAACATAAGATTAGAAAAACTTGTAGCAAGTTTAGAAGTAATCGATAATGATATTACTTCAAAGAAAAATCTTATTGAAGAGTCTAAAGCTTTAATAAAGAAGTACAGCGAACAACAAAAAAATGTTAGAAATAACAGAGAATACAATTCTTTAACCAAAGAAGTTGAATTTCAAGAATTAGAAATCCAACTAGCTGAAAAGCATATTAAAGAATTCAAGACTCAAATTGAGCAGAAAAAAGAAGTTATAACTGAAACAAAAGGTCGTTTAAAAGAACGTGAAACGCATTTAAAGCATAAAAAAGGTGAGTTAGATGCTATTTTAGCTGAAACTGAAAAAGAAGAACAAGCTTTAATAGAAAAATCTGAAGCTTACAAAACTCAGATAGAAGAACGTTTAGTAGCTGCTTATAACAGAATTCGTGTAAATGTAAAGAATGGTTTAGCTGTTGTTCCGATTGAAAGAGGTGCTTCAGGAGGGTCTTTCTTTACAATACCACCACAAGTACAAGTAGAGATTGCTTCTCGTAAAAAAGTGATTACTGATGAACACAGTGGTAGAATTTTGGTAGATGCCGCTTTAGCAGAAGAACAAAAAGCAAAAATGGAAAAAATGTTCTCGAAACTTTAATCCATTTTTAAAAATATATTTTAAAGCCTTCATTTTTATGAAGGCTTTTTCATTATAAAAATATCTGAAAAACTCAATTTTATATCATTACATAGGAGTGTCAGTCTGAGCGCAGTCGAAGACAAACGACTACTACAATCTGTTTAATTTTAAGTTCAATTCAAAAGATTCTCACGTCGCACTTTTGGTGCTCCTCAGAAAGACAAACTAATTTAACTTTTTAGTGGTTTTTATTGCAAAAATTTTTCAACCCATTTTTAAGGTTTTATGTTTTTATTCGTCTACTATGAAGTAAAAGCTAATAAGATTTCCTTCTTCAAGGAAATAAAAAGTATATTCTCAATGAAAAAGATATTACCATTATTCATAATAGCTATTTTATTTAGCTGTCAAAATACGGCACAAGTTAATTCAAAACAACAAGCCGTTATTAATGCAGAACCTATTGAAGTTCCCTTAAAAGAAGGGAAAGCCCGTGCTTATTTTGCTAGTGGTTGTTTTTGGTGTGTAGAGGCCATTTACGAAAGTGTAAAAGGTGTTGAAGAATCTATTTCTGGATATTCTGGCGGACATACTAAAAATCCAACCTACGCAGCAAGTAACACAGGAAAAACAGGACATGCAGAAGCTGTTGAGATTATTTATGATCCTAACGTCGTGAGTTTCGAAACGTTAGTTGATGTCTATTTTGCGTCACAAAATGTAACACAGGTAAACGGTCAAGGCAATGACAGAGGGTCTCAATATCGCTCCATTATTTTTTATCAGAATGAAACACAAAAACAAATTATTTTAAAGAAAAAAGAGGCCTTAGCTAAAAAATTAGGTATTAAAATCGCTGCTGAAGTCTACCCATTTCAAAAATTCTGGGTTGCCGAAGATTATCATCAAAACTACGAAAGACTGCACCCTAATAATAGTTATATAAGAAATGTTTCCATACCAAGACTAAATAGGTTTAAAAGCAAATTCCCTAAAGAACTATTAAAAGACACACATTAAATTTCTCAAAAATAAGAGCACTTTATTGTATTAATATTTTTTTAAAATAAACCGTGTTATCATCCTTGATTTTAAGGATATGAATTCCTGTTTTAAGATTTAGTCTGTTAATATTTAACGGTTGATGATTTATGTTGTCAATTATTTTAGCCCCAGTTAAACTATACATTGAAAACACAGCATTTTTTCCAACTCCAAATACTGAAATTTTACCGTTAGCTGTAGAAACAATAGGTTTTACACTAAGTGAACTATCGTCACCCAGCAATGTAAAGTTAACAGCCCCTGCTGTTTGATGGTCAACTTCAACAGTAAAAATTTTAGTAGTAGAATTCCAGTTTGAAGTAATCGCACTTATTTCATCACTTTGAATAACTGGCTTAACATTACATTTAAAATTCATTTTAGTAGGATATGTTGGCAAATTGTATCTACCACCGACTAAATTATCTGGATTCTTCACATAAGCATTGCATTGAAAAAATAAAGTTTTTTTATCAGGTCTGGTTCGTCCAACTATATAACTCATCAAATCTATATCCCCAGAAAGGGATTCAATACCAGCAAAATTAAGGTCTAAATTATAACTTTGTTTGATATCATGATTCTCTATCGTATTAAAAACAAAAAATGAGTTATCAATTTTTTTAGCATAGGCTTCGTTAGTAGATTCTGGGTAATAAATATTAAGTTTACTATTTACCTCACTTGGAGTGTTTAAATCTGAAACCTTAACGACTTCTAACGTTTTCCCATTTACCAATGGAGCACTAACGGATGGTTTTGGTAAAAATGGAATTCCAGATGGATAACGATCTGTATTGGGTATCATTTCAAGATAAGCCGCTTGAATAATATCACCTGCAGTGTTGTTCACCACCTCATTATAACCTGTAATATTAGATATACCATAGGTGTTACGTAAAAAATCACCCCAAATATTCCCCACTCTATACGTTAAAGGTTCAGTATCATTAAGATTATCAGAAGTATATTCGGTATCTACAATAATATTAAAATTGTCTGTAATGGCCTTTTCCTTAGGAATAATATTTTCCTCTACAACAGCTTTAATAAATGGTAAAAGATATCTGTAAAAATGGTCGTTAGGCTCACCTGTTTGCCAATGTCCTTGTAGATTAGGTTCTAATCCAAAAACAGTAGATCCATAAGTGATCCCATAAATATATTGCTTTATATTTTGAATGTAAGGGAATAGTTTTTGCCCCCCATTTGGATCATGGCTACCAGATAACCAATCTTTAAGAGCAAGTGAATTTACTTGTCCGAATTTTTCCCAACACCACATATCACTCCAAATACCAATGTCGTTTGCCATACCCGCTAATTTCATACCCTGAATAGAACTGACGCATGTGTATGCGCCCCAAGGATCTGTTGTTTTAAAAAGCGGTATAAAATATTCCTTATAATTTTCATTTATAAATAAATCATAAAACTGATAATTAAATAATTGCCATTTATTCCATTTCCAGTTCATGTCTGCTAAAAGAAAATGCTTACCATATTTTTTACAGAGTTCCAGCGTTCCATAAATTAGAGAATTATCTTCCTCAAATCGGTTATAATAATAGTTCATTTCAGTTGTTGATGCACCCACACAATTAGGAAGCTCTCTAAAAATCTTTTCCATTTCGCCTAGTGATGCAATTCTCCCCAGTCTGGAATTCACACCTGAATCAAAGAAAAATTTATACCCAGCATCGTTAAAAAGTTTGGAGTACTCATATAATGATCTGTCGTTAGGAAGAAAATCAAAAGAATGTCCTATATCTATAACAATAATATCTTTTAAAGCATCAGGAACAATTTTAGCTAATCTAGCCTCAGGATTTGGATAATCAAATGGTCTGCTTCGTAACCTTACATGAAAAAGAGGTTTTTCTGGACTAATTATTCTTTGGGGAAGTTTACTAGTCTTAAGGTTATTAACAGTTAATTTTCGGGTTTCGCTAAAAACAGTTCCATTATTAGCAGATATTCTCCAATACCAAACACCAGAATCTAGCACAAATTTCTTTAAAGGATTTAGTTTACCCTGTAATGTTAAAAAGTACACAATATTTTTATCGTCCTTGGTCTCTCCTTTATTATTTTCGACAGGCACATGAGTCATTACAGTACCTGAAAAATCTATGTTTCTACTAACATGAAGTACAAAAGGACCATCAACGGTTATTTTAGCTTTAAACGATACAGCGATATCTGTTAACTCTTCATTATCATCAGGAAACAGAAGTGTTATGTCTTGACTAAATACGATATTACTAAATAAAAGAAGCCCAAAGAAATAAATGATTTTAGACACTGTTTTCATATTAGATTGGGGTTTTTAATCATTCACACAAATGATTATATTTAACTAAGCAATGATAAATATTCCTCTTTTAGCCGTAGACAACAAATCACCCAATCTTTTATTCATATGTTTTTTATGAAGAATTCACCTTGATTAAATAGGTTTAAAGCTAAATTCCCAAAAAGAACTATTAAAAGATGATGATAGTCATTAAATAGTTTTTACTCAAACTTGACTTTGTAAAATTTTTCAGCTAACTTCGTTTAACAACCGATAAAGTTCATTGAAACGGAACTTTATCTTTGCATTGTAGCTAATTTAAGACAACCCTCGAAATTCAAAGTATGACCAAATCAGAAATTATAAAAAATGCCGAATTAATTACGGGAGATTATATAAAATACTTGAAATTCAAAAAATACAACTCAACTTTTAAAACTAATATTATTTATCAAATAATGTTTGCAAAATATAATGAAGAAGGATATGAATTGACTGAGGAAATTTTTCAATCCTTAAACTTTTTCTTGAATTTTGACAGAGAAAAAATCGAATGGATAAAAAAGTTGAGTTTTGAGCATTATGAATCCTGCATAACTCATACTGATTATGGAACTCCTATAGAGTTACTTGAGAAACACAATAATGACTATAAAAACGCAAACAAAGATTTATTTAAAATATACAATCCAGATGAATCATTTGAAAAATCAAATCTTGAATTTGTAGACATTATAGAACAAGAAAATGATAATAGAATTGATATTTGTTTAATTTTAAACTTTTCGGTTCCTTGGGAATCTGAACACGGAATGAAAATTGGGTTTAATAATACTGAATTTATAGAAGTTGAATAAAAACTAGCTACAACAATGGTAATCGTTGCACAAGCCAATAAATCACAAAAAACAGACTTTTATAACTGCCTTTTAAGGCAGTTTCTTTTTTTAGATTGCTTTATAATCAGCTATTTTAAGGTTCCTTAAAAACAACTTTTCGAGCTTATACACAGTATTTTTTACTAAAAATAATAAAGCAAGCATTCCTGCTCCACTTTTCACTCTTTTTTGGGTGAATTTCAGATACTTTTTCAGGTTATAAGCAATGGCTGATAGGTGCATTACTTTGTTTGCCTGTTTTATTCCCAAGGTATTTATTTTTCGAAGCCCAAGAAACTGGGTAAGCGTTCCAAATACAGGTTCTACCGTACTTTGTCGTTTGCTTTTCATGTAACCTCCCCTGGCACTGTTTACTCGCACGTTATTACCTTCATACTCTTCACGATAAAAGGTCACCGTAAATTTCTTCTCCTGAGCAGATTTACCTAAACATTGCGATCGTATTGGACAATCGACACAAACATGTTTCAATGCTCTATATTCCTTCTTCTTGGTATTATTCTTTTTCTCAAAAAACACCTTTTTAAAAGGGATAATTTTTCCTTGTGAACAGGTATAATGATCCTTCTCTTTATGATACTCGAACCCTTCAGGTCCGCCTTTGTAAGTGCCATGAGGCGCAATATAACTCCGTAACCCCTTTGTTTCTAAAAAAGCATAGTTCTCACTACTACTATAGCCTGTATCTGCTATACAGTTATGCCATATCAAGCCCTGTTTATGCAAACGTTTTTCTAAACGGTTACAGATATCGGGTAAATACTGACTGTCTTTTCCATATGCATGATATGCCTTTATATCTGTAATTACATGGTGAGCAGTGTCTACACTTAATTGACTCATATAATTAAGCTTTATTGCCTTGTCTGGTTTTACGCTTATTCGTGCATCGGGATCCGTAGGACTATAATGGGTTTTGTTTGATGTATGTTTAGAGCCTTTATTGCCTGCGCCTGGACGCTGGTCTTGGTCTTTACGCCATTTTTTGTTTCTGCTTTTTATGGCTTGCAACCCACTTTCGCTAGCACTTATTTCTTGTTGTGATTTAGAAGCTTTATTCAATTTTGATTGTCGTATAGGAACTCTTTCTTTATCCATAGTACTAATATGACGGAGACGATGTAAGTGCTTCTCTAAATCTTCCTTGGGTACTTTCAGTTCTAAAGTATCCATAGAAGCATTCGCCTTTATGGGGGCGGAATCTATAGCTTGCGCATGACCGCTTACCATTCCTTTATCTACACACATAACAAGTACTCTAGTAAAAACGTCTTCAAATACGCGTTCTGGATACAACTGCCGCGTTCCCAATAGTGGAATGCCAGGGCAGCTCCTCGTCTATATCATAGCCTAAAATATACAGGATATCCAAGCTCATACTACTATGCTCTATCAATTGTCTATCTCTAATGATGTTTTCCAAATAACCCACCAAACACAACTTAAAGAAAACCACGGGATCGATACTCTTTTGTCCGCTTGATCCATAATATGGCTTGGTTATTGGATATAAAAAGTCCAAATCTAGAACTTCTTTTAATCTTCTATAAAAGTTGTGATCAGGAACACGCTCGCTCAACTGGAATTGAGAAAATAATTTCTCTTGATAATCTTTCTTCCCTTGCATAACTAAAGATAATAATTTTATCAATATATTAGTCTTGTGCAACAAGCACAATGGCTATAAATAATTGCTTGGTCAGTTCTTACTCGGAAAATCCTTCGGATTTCCCTCTGGTTCGAGAATGTTTGCTAAATTAGTGACTTAACCACGCAACTTCCATAGCCGAGACCGTTAAACGAACATCCTTCTTGCAAAATATTTACGACCTATAATTTAACAGCTTTAATAGTAAAAATTAAAGGATACAATTTATCCTTTTTTACATACATTCCCGATTCTGTTTTCTCCAAGTCTGGCAACACATCATAAGGACTTTCATCATATTCCTTTAAAAACTCAACATGCAAACCTGCTTCCGTTAAAGCAGAAATAACCTCGCCCAAACCATGATTCCATCCATACTCTCTACTCACCATCTTTGATGCTTCATCTGCATAAGTCCCTTCATACTCTTCATAAATCACATCTTCTTGCATATAACCGTATTTCATAACTGGAGTATCTCCTAGATAATCGAACATCCAGACAATGGGGTGAAATTCAGCCATAAAAAATGTACCTCCCTGCTTTAAGCGCTCAGCAATCATTTGCCCCCAAGGTTTTAAATCGGGCAACCAACCTATTACACCATAGCTAGTAAAAACGATATCAAATGTATCTTTTATAAAATCAGATGTATCTAAAACATTACAACAAACAAATTTCGCATCTAAGTTTAATTCCGCGTTTAAACGCTGAGCCAACGCCACACCTTCATCGCTTAAATCAACTCCTGTGCATTTAGCTCCTAACCTACTCCAACTTAATGTGTCCTGTCCAAAATGGCATTGTAAATGCAAAAGAGATTTTCCTTTTACATCTCCTAAAGCTTCTAATTCATAAGACATTAAAGAAGACTTCCCTTTTTTGAAATCCTCTAAATGATACATCTTACTTTGAGCATGTACTTTCACTTTATCATTCCAAGTCGCTTTATTTATATTAAAATAAATATCGTTAGTTTCCATTGTAAAAATTTAATTCTTCAAGATAAAACATCTTGTTGAATGTTCTATATCTTTACTAAAAATTTCGATTATGAAAAAATTCATCTTTATAGCTCTCATCTTTTCAGTAAGTCTTTCATGCAAACAAAAACAAGAAAAAGTAGCGGACATTAAACCGCTAACTATTGCCGAAAAAATAGCGAATGCACATGGTTTTGAAAACTGGAAACACGTGACTAGTATTCATTTTACGTTTAATGTAGACAAAGACAGCATTCATTTTGAAAGAACTTGGGCATGGAATACTAAAACGAGTGATGTTTTAGCCATAAACAAAAAAGATACGATTAGCTATAACAGGGCTAAAATTGATTCAACATTAACCAAAGTCGATAGCGGCTTTATAAATGACAAATACTGGTTATTAGTGCCTTTTCAATTAGTTTGGGATACAGGCTTAAACATTTCTGAACCTATAAAAGAAATAGCTCCGATTAGTAAAACAGAAATGAACAAAATCACTTTAACGTATTCCGAAAAAGGTGGTTATACTCCTGGCGATGCTTATGATATTTATTATGGAAGTGATTATTTAATTAAAGAATGGATTTTTAGAGAAGGTAATTCTAATGAACCATCCATGATTACAACTTTTGAAAACTATAAAGATTTTAACGGTATTAAGATTGCTTTAGATCACAAAAAAGCAGATACAAACTGGAACCTTAACTTCACTAATATAAAAATTGAACTTGATCAAGACTAATTCCTATATCACACCAAGTTTAAAATATTTTTTTTAATTCTTGTGTAATGTAAACATCTAAGATGCGACCAAAGACGTATATAAAGTATAAAAAAGAATTTTCCGCATTTGCGCCTATATATATTAAAGCGTTTCAATCACTGGTTGAAGCGCTTTTTCTTTTAGCCCTTAAATTCATTAGTCACATGAGCGCCATCACAAAAAGGTTTATTTGCTGATGCTCCACACCTACAAAACGCTGTGGTTTTATTTTTTGTTTCTTGAGTACCATCCTTATGAGTCACCTTTAATGTACCGTAAACCAACAATGGACCATTCTCTAAAACCTCTACTTTTGTTTCTAATGTTTCTGTCGTTTTATCTTCTTCAGCATTCATATAATATCGCAATGCACCTGAAGGACATTGTTTTACTTGATCTATAATGGCATTGGTAGTGGCTGCATTTATTTTAACCCATGGACGTTCTCTTGGCTGAAAAACGTCTGGTAAGCCTTTAGCACAAATCGCTGAGTGTATACATTTTTCAGCTTCCCAAACCACTGTAGTCTCCCCGTTTGAATATTCTTTTATTTTTCCCATAATTCATATTTTTACTAAAGATACAAAAAACAGACATGACAAATAGTTGTGATTTCTTATTGGAATTTAGCTATAATCACGTATGTGAGCCTCAATGTCTAAAGCCCCTTTCTTTATTATAGACAAATAAGACACTATATTTTCAGACTTAAATCTACTTGATGGCCCTGAAACACTAACCCCAGCAACGACTTCTTTATTTTTATTAAACACTGGTATAGCGATACAAATAAGCCCTAATTCAAGCTCTTCCATATCTAATGCATAGCCTTTTGTTTTTATCTGTTCAAGCTCGGTCAATAAATCTTTTGAAGTAATTAACGTATTCGAAGTAAACGCTTTTAAGTTTACATTTTTCAAATAATCTGATATCATATTTGCAGACGAAAAAGCCAACAACACTTTCCCTAAAGCTGTACAATAGGCTTGTTGATATGATCCTATTTGTGTACTCACTTTTAACCCTAGTTCACTTTCTGCTTTATTTAAATACAATACCTGGTTATTTTTCAATACTCCAAAATGTACTGTCTCTTTAATGTCTTTAGCAATGTTCTCTAAAGGAATTCTAGAAAAAGTACGTAATGATTTATATACTGACACTAAATTTCCTAATTCGAATAATTTAAGCCCTAAAATATATTTATCATCATCATTCTTTTGTACAATATCCAAAGACTCTAAAGTACTTAATAAGCGATAGGTCGTTGTTTTATTATAACCTGTTTTTTTTGCTAATTCTCGCACACCCCATGCCTCTTTACCATTTAAATATACTTCTAAAAGCTTAAATGCTTTTATAACAGATAAATTCAATTCTTTGTTAACCTTTTCCATATAAGCCCATTAATTAAAATTTCTTTTGTTAAGGGAGACAAAATAATTTTGTTATTCAAAAATAAGTATTAATTTTGAAACAGTGTTTCGTATTATGAAACATTTTTCATTGGCATAGTCATAATCAACATTAAACTATAGGTTTTTAAATGCATAAAGCAACTTTAGATTACGCAAAGCAACAAGATGAGTTTGATGAACTTTCTATTTACCGCCATCAATTTCATATCCCAACAGATAAACATGGGAATGAACTGATTTATATGACCGGGAACTCACTTGGGCTTCAACCTAAACACACTAAAGCATATATAAATCAAGAACTGGAAGATTGGGCTAATTTAGGTGTAGAAGGTCACACCGAGGCTAAAAACCCTTGGCTACCATATCATGAGTTTTTAACTGAAAGCATGGCAAACGTAGTCGGTGCAAAACCTATTGAAGTTGTTACTATGAATACGTTAACTGCTAACCTTCATTTTATGATGGTATCTTTCTATAAACCAACAAAAACACGTTATAAAATAATTATTGAAAGTGATGCTTTTCCATCAGACAAATATGCCGTAGAGTCACAATTACGACATCATGGTTTCGATGACAAAGCTGATTTAATTCTATGGAAACCAAGAAAAAATGAAGACCTGTTACATTATGAAGATTTAGAAGCTATTCTGGAAAAGCATGGCAGTGAGGTAGCTCTAGTAATGATTGGTGGTGTCAATTATTATACAGGTCAGTATTTTAATTTAAAGCGCATCACAGAACTTGGCCACAAACATGGCGCTATGGTTGGATTTGATTGTGCTCATGGTGCTGGAAATGTAGAGCTTAATCTACATGATTCCGGAGCAGATTTTGCTGTTTGGTGCACTTATAAATATCTAAATTCTGGCCCAGGAAGTTTAGCTGGTTGTTTTGTGCATGAAAGGCATGCATACAACAAAGACTTAAATCGTTTTACAGGTTGGTGGAGCCATAATAAACAAACTCGTTTTAACATGCGGCATGAATTTGATGTACTACCGGGAGCCGAAGGGTGGCAACTTAGCAATCCCCCTATATTATCAATGGCAGCTATAAAGGCTTCTTTAGACATTTTTAATAAAATTGGTATCAAGAAATTAACAGAGAAATCTAAAAAACTAACGGGTTATTTTGAGTTTTTACTAAAACAATTAGGAGAAGATACTATTAAGATAATAACGCCTGAGAATCCAGAAGAACGTGGTTGCCAATTATCTATACAAGTTTTAAATGCCAACAAAGCATTACATCATAAATTAACAGCAGCAGGTGTAATAAGTGATTGGAGAGAACCCGATGTAATTCGTTGCGCACCTACGCCTCTTTATAATTCATTTCAGGATGTTTACTATATGGTTGATAAATTGAAAGACATGTTAAAAAGTGAAATTGAGTAAACCTTGTCTAAAAAGCAAAAAATATTAATGATAAAAAAAGTGTCCGAATATAATTTTTCAGAGCCGTTATTATCGTCAGACACATCATTTTTAGGCATTCTATTTTTTTTGAAACGTAAAAAATTTAATTATTTAATAATTACAAAAGCGAGAATATTATACATTGAACTCCTTTAGACTTTTTGGATTTAAGCGAAAATTAGAAGTTTTTGCCTCTGTTGAAGACTTTTTTGAGTTGCATAGCAGAGCTACGGAAGGAAAAAAAGACAAAAACAGAGCTGAAAACAGCAATTTTTTAGCTAATTGAAAAAAGTCTAAATGAGTTCATTATTAGAAATAAGGTTATAAAGAGTACATCTTATCATTATGACTTTAAAATTAGTTTTAATTCTAAGAAAAACAGGATTGAATTTTATAATAATAAACAAAAAAAAGAATATATTGACTTACATGATTTCAAGATTACCCTTAACGAAATTCAACAAATAAAAAGTGTATTAAACTAATCTAATGTAGTGCCCAAAAGGTGGGAATGAAAATATGAAAAAACAACAGAATATACTCATTATAGGTGCTGGATTATGTGGTTCTCTTTTAGCTTTGCGTTTAGGCCAGAGAGGCTACAATGTATCGGTGTACGAAATGCGTCCAGACTTACGTAAGGTAGATATTAGTGCTGGTCGATCTATAAATTTGGCATTTTCAAATCGTGGTAATAAAGCCATGAGACTGGTTGGTATAGAAGATAAAGTAAAAACACTTTGCATTCCTATGAATGGACGTATGATTCATGATAAGGAAGGTAACACGTTTTTATCAAATTATAGCGGTCGTGACCATGAATACATAAACTCCATTTCTCGTGGCGGACTCAACGCATTGCTTTTAGACGAAGCTGAAAAGCACGAAAATGTTTCCATTTATTTCAATAAAAAATGTAAATCGGTTGATTTTAAAAAAACAACCGCATTATTTAAAGATTACGAAACAAAATCAGAGTTCATAGAAGATGCCGATGCTATCATCGCAACAGATGGCGCAGGTTCTGCAATGCGTAAAAGTTACTATTTAGCCAAAAAATTCCTATTTAGTTTTTCTCAAGATTACTTAACACACGGTTACAAAGAATTAAGCATACTACCAACTCAAACTGGTGATTATAAAACTTATAAAAATGCATTGCACATATGGCCTCGTGGTTCTTTTATGCTTATTGCGTTACCAAATTTGGATGGTAGTTTTACAGTCACTTTATTTTTAAGTTATGGTGACGGCACATACAATTTCAATAATTTAACAACTCCTGAAATCGTTTCGGAGTTCTTTCAAAAAGAATTTCCCGATGCTTTAGAACTCATGCCTAATCTTGTTGAAGATTTCTTTAATAACCCAACGGCACCGTTAGGCACAGTAAAATGTTCGCCTTGGCATTATAAGGGGAATACCTTATTAATGGGAGACTCAGCACATGCTATTGTACCATTTTACGGTCAAGGCATGAATGCGTCTTTTGAAGATGTTGTTGAATTTGATGCTGTATTAGATCAGAATTTAGAAAACTGGGAAGCTGTATTCAAGGCTTATGAATCTACCCGTAAAAAAGACACCGATGCTATTGCAGATTTGGCAATAGATAACTTTCATGAAATGAAAGATCATGTAGCCAATCCTATATTTCAGGAAAAGCGTAAATTAGAAATGGCTTTAGAGCAAAACTTTCCAGATGAGTATTCATCAAAGTATTCTTTGGTTACCTTTAATGAAAGGATTGGTTACCATGAAGCCATGACAAGAGGTCGCGCACAAGACAAGGCCATTTTAAACATGATAGCAAATAAGGACATCTCGGCTGTACTCAATATGACAAAAAATGAATTAAAGCAGGCCTTAAAAAAAGTTCAACAAGAAACCAATGATATTCTTGAAGATGATAGAATTGCTGGATTAAAACAATAATTATGAGATTCCTGCCTACGCAGGAATAAAAAAATATGGAAGAAACAAACAACGTAACGCCAAGAGGTGCTTACCCACACACTAAACGTGTGGGCGACTTTATATTTGTATCTGGAACAAGCTCACGTAGACCTGATAATACTATTGCTGGAGTAGATATTATCGACGACATGGGAACAAAACGTTTAAACATCGAAGTACAGACTCGTGAGGTTTTACAAAATATAGAAAAAAATTTAGCTAAAGAAGGAGCTTCTTTAAAGGATATTGTTGATGTCACATCATTTTTAGTAAACATGAATGATTTTGCTGGTTACAATAAAGCTTATGCTGAATTCTTTGACACAGAAACCGGACCAACACGAACTACTGTTGCCGTGCACCAATTACCACATCCTGATTTGGTTGTGGAGATTAAAGTTGTGGCTTATAAAAAGCTGGAGAATTAGTTAAATGTCTCCTCAAGCGCAGAGAGAGGTTTATAATGAAAACTATTATGTTTATATATTAAAATGCAGCGATGGTCTAACTTATACGGGAGTTACAAATAATTTATCAAGACGTTTTGAAGAACATCAAGAAGGAAAAAATAAAAATTGTTTCACATTTAAAAGAAGACCATTATCTCTAATTTTTCATCAAGAATTTAATGATATAAACCAAGCTATCTATTTTGAAAAAAAAAATTAAAAATTGGAGTGCAAAGAAAAAATTAGCTTTAGCTGACGAAAATTTTGATATGTTACAAATTTTAGCTGAATGTAGAAATGCAACACATTCAAAGTATAATCCAGAAGAAAATTAAGGTCTCGACTGCGCTCGATCAGACACAAAATGAACGAAATAAAAAACTACATAAACGGACAATTCCTCAATCCTTCATCAAACGATTGGATAGATAATTATTGCCCTGCAGATGGTAAAGTTTATGGACAAATACCAAACTCATCAAAAGCCGATGTAGAAAACGCATATATCGCTGCAAAAGCTGCATTTCCAAGCTGGTCACAAACCACGCTAGAAGAACGAAGTAAAATTTTAATTAAGATTTCAGAATTACTAGAAACTAATTTATTGCGCTTCGCAAAAGCTGAAAGCAAAGATAATGGCAAACCTATTAGCTTAGCAAAAGCTGTAGACATTCCAAGGGCTGCAAGTAACTTTCGTTTTTTTGGGAATGCCATTACACAATTTGCCAGCGAAAGCCACGAAAGTGTTGGTCATGATGCTATAAATTATACATTACGGCAATCTATTGGTGTAGTAGGGTGTATTTCACCTTGGAACCTCCCACTCTACCTCTTTACCTGGAAAATCGCTCCAGCTATTGCAGCAGGAAACTGCGTAGTTGCCAAACCAAGTGAAGTAACCCCAATGACGGCTTATTTATTAGGTGAAATATGTTCTGAAGCAGGCTTACCAAATGGTGTTTTAAACATTGTTCATGGTTTAGGCTCCACAACTGGGCAAGCTATTATAGAACATCCAGATATTAAGGCTATTTCGTTTACCGGAGGCACAGCAACTGGTGCTCATATTGCTAAAGTAGCTGTCCCCATGTTTAAAAAACTATCACTGGAACTTGGTGGCAAAAATCCGAATATCATTTTTGCAGATTGCGATTATAGCGATATGCTAGAAACTACAGTACGCTCATCTTTTGCCAATCAAGGTCAGATTTGTTTATGCGGAAGTCGTATTTTTGTAGAAGCCACTATTTACGAAAAATTTAAAACCGATTTTGTCGATAAAGTCAAACAGCTTAGAGTTGGACATCCTTCAAAAGAAGACACTAATATCGGTGCCCTAGTTTCTAAACCTCATTTAGAAAAAGTCCTGAAATATATTGATCTTGGTAAAGATGAAGGAGGAACCGTTCTTTTTGGTGGCAATAAAGTTACTGTTGCAGGTTACGAAGATGGTTATTACATAGAACCTACCATTATTGAAGTAACAACAGACGCATGCAGAGTTAATCAGGAAGAAATTTTTGGACCTGTTGTAACCATCATGCCTTTTAATACAGAAGATGACGTTTTACAGATGGCCAACAAAGTTAAATATGGCCTATCCGCAACCTTGTGGACAAATAACTTAAAACGCACCATGAGAATGAGCAATCAACTACAAGTTGGGATTATATGGGTAAACACGTGGATGCTGCGCGATTTACGAACACCCTTCGGAGGCGTTAAGGCATCAGGAATTGGTAGAGAAGGCGGTTTTGAAGCCTTGCGTTTTTTCACTGAAGCTAAAAATGTATGTATAAAATATTAACACTATGATGGCTTTAGAAAACGATATTTATTTTTCGTCTGAAACCAATGATATGGATTTAGACCTCATCTATACGTTCATTAAAAATTCTTATTGGGGGGAATCAAGAACCATAGAAGAGCAGAAAAAGGCTATAGAAAACACAATCAGTTTTGGCTTATTTCATAATGGAAATCAAATCGCTTATGCCAGAGTTATGACCGATAAAGTATTTTTCGCTTACTTACTGGATGTTTTTGTTATAGAGACCTACCAAGGGAAAGGGTATTCAAAGTTATTAATGAATAAAATCTTAAACTTCCCTGAATTAAAAGACGTTGACAAATGGATGCTTGCAACAAAAGATGCTCATGAGCTTTATGAGAAATTTGGATTTAATACCGTGAAAAGTCCTGAAAAACTAATGGAAAAATTAAGCCAACGCGCTAAAATAATATACGAATAATATGAATTTAAATTTGAACAATAAAAATGCTTTGGTTTGTGGAAGCACACAAGGTATTGGTAAAGCAACAGCCATAGCATTAGCTCAAGAAGGTGTTAATGTAACTCTAGTAGCCAGAAACAGAGACAAACTCAAAGACGTATTAAATGAATTACCAAAACCCGGAAATCACAACTTTATAGTAGCCGATTTTTCAGACCCTAGAGATTTACAGGAAAAAGTAATCAATTTTATAGATAAAGACCATGGATTTCATATTCTTATTAATAACACTGGCGGCCCTAAAAGTGGTAATATTTTAACGGCTAGTTTAGAAGAATTTGAAAATGCTTTTATACAACATCTTAAATGCAATCATGTATTAGCTCAAGCTACTATCCCATTTATGAAAGAAGAAGGTTTTGGAAGGATTATAAATATTATTTCTACTTCGGTGAAAGAACCTATTCCTGGCCTTGGTGTTAGCAACACTACCAGAGGAGCAGTTGGTAATTGGAGTAAAACCTTATCTAATGAAGTCGCTGCATTCGGCATTACCGTGAATAATGTATTGCCGGGCTTTACAGAAACTGAACGTTTAACAGAGATCATTGAAATTAAAGCAAAAAACACGGATATTACGGTTGAAGAAATGACTGAAATCATGAAAAGTCACACCCCTGCTAAACGTTTTGCTAAACCAGAAGAAACTGCAAATGTCGTTACCTTTTTAGCAAGCGAAGCTGCCAGTTATATTAACGGAATTAATATCCCTGTTGATGGTGGTCGAACAAAAAGTTTGTAACTTTATAAAGTAAGCAGTATGTGTATTAGAAATTCGGGAGTTTTCGAAATATTTATAATACAAATTATACTTATAAGTAAGTACAACAAATAAAAAAACAATAAATATAAACAGATGAGTAAATTAGTTTCTCCTTTAAATTTTAAAGCTTGGATTGAAGAAAACAGGCATCTTTTAAAACCGCCTGTTGGAAATAAATGTGTTTGGAAGGATGGTGATTTTATCGTGATGGTTGTTGGCGGTCCCAACAACAGAAAAGATTATCATTATAACGAGACTCCTGAGTTTTTCTATCAGGTTGAAGGTGATATGGTTTTAAAAATCATAGATGGCGATACTCCAAAAGATGTCCATATTAAGGAAGGTGATATTTATTTACTCCCTCCAAAAGTACCGCATTCACCTCAGCGTTTAGCAAATACTGTAGGTTTGGTTATTGAGTATCCGCGGTCCAAAAAAATGAAAGACGCCTTAGAATGGTACTGTGAAAATTGTAATAGTCTATTGTATAGAAAGAAATTTAAGCTTGATAATATAGAAACTGATATGCCAAAGATTTTTGATAAATATTACTCAAGCGAGAAAAAATGCACTTGTAAAAAGTGTGGTACAAAAATGGAAGCTCCCCAAAAAGTTTAAATAAAAAATATGGCACGCAAACTCCGCATCAATGGGCATTCTCATTTACTTCCTTATCCTGAGGAGATTCCCCAATTCATGAAAGAAAAAGAAATTTTCTGGGTAGATGATGAACGTAAATACATGCTTCAAAAGGGCTGGAGAAGACCTGTAACAGATTCTAGTTTCTTCTTACATGAAAAATTAGAATGGATGGAACGTAATAAACTAGACCATGCTGTTGTTTTAAACTTATCTCAACTTTATGGTAACGGATTACGCTTGGAAGAAATGAAAAAAGCACTCCGTTTTCAAAACGACTTTAATGCTAAAGTACAGCATGACCATCCTGAAAAATTTACATGCGGTTTTGTAGTTCATCCAGGATTTATTCACGGGGCTTTATATGAAGTTGAACGCTGTGTTGAACAATTAGATATGAAAGTACTGTGTTTACCAACGCATTTTATGGATTCGATTGGACAATGGCGTTCAGTTTTTGACAAAGAAAATGATGCCATATTTGAATTGGCCGATAAGTATAAATTAGCTATTGAAATACATCCTTATGACGGAGATAAAATGATAAATCTAGAAAATTCATCATGGCGGTTTCATCTAATATGGATGCTAGCGCAATGTGGGGATGCTTATCATTTTTACACATTAAATGGGATGCAAGAACGTTTTCCTAATATAAGAACTTGCTTTGCTCATGGTGGTCAACTGGCACAAATGAATTTAGGAAGACGTATTCAGGGGTTTGATGGCAGACCAGATTTATTTAAAGGAAAACACCACCCTAGAAAAGCTGTTGGTCATCCTAATATTTATTTTGATACTTTGGTACATGATACCGATTCGTTAAAACTCATGATAGACCGTCAAGGTAGTAATCAAGTTATCATGGGCTTAGATGATCCCTACCCTTTGGGAGAAATGGAAAGTGATGCTCAATCTTCTTATCCTGGAAAATTATTAGATTTAGCTATTGAGAAACAGATCATTAACAAAAAACAATACGAAGATATCTGGGAAGATAATGTATTACGATGGTTATTTGGTGATGACGATATTGCGAAACAAAAATTGGTAAATAGAATTCTAGAAAATTAAAATTATTCATGCATTTTATACCTGAAGAATTAGACGATTATGTTGTTAAGCATTCTGAAAATGAACCGGAATTATTGCAACAACTAGGTAGAGAAACCTATCAAAAAATACTGCAACCGCGCATGCTTAGTGGACACTATCAAGGACGTGTATTAAGCATGATTTCTAAATTAGTGAACCCAAAAAACATTTTAGAAATAGGCACTTATACGGGTTATTCTGCATTATGTCTGGCTGAAGGTATGCAAGCTTCTGGAGCATTACACACTATAGATATCAATGAAGAATTAGCCGATTTTCAACGAAAGTATTTTGATAAATCAAATTATGGTCATCAAATTTTTCAACATATAGGAAATGCTTTAGAAATTATACCAACTCTGGATACAACTTTTGATTTGGTTTTTATCGATGCTGATAAAGAAAATTACCCCAATTACTTTAATATTGTCATTGACAAACTAAATTCTGGGGGTATTATTTTATCAGATAATGTACTTTGGAGTGGTAAAATACTTGAAGACTTAAAACCTGATGACTCCTCTACAAAAGCATTATTAGAATATAATGTACTTTTAAAAAACGATAATAGGGTTGAAACTGTTGTTTTGCCTATTAGAGATGGATTGACGATTAGTAGAAAGGTTTGCTAAATAACTTATCTGATTATACAGCTAATAAAGACTTTAGCTGACCATCATTATCAGGTAATTTGCATGTTTTGCTAAGTTGAATGTTTGTTTCAATGATTTGGTAAAACTCATACGTATCAAACGGTTTATAAATAATATCGTTAAAACTAATACCATCATCATCACAATCCTTTTTTATACTATCAACATCAGATGCCGTTAGCGCTATAATAGGGATTTGAGTATCAAATTCCCTGATGTAACGAGTGGCTTCTTTACCGTTCATTATAGGCATATTAATATCCATTAAAATAAGATCAAACTTATTGGCCTTAACGATGTTTAAAGCCTCTAAACCATTATTAACAATAACAGATTCGTAATTAGCCTTTTTCAATAAGTTTTGTGTAACTACTTGATTGATCTTATTATCTTCTACTATTAAAATCTTATACGTTTTATTTAAGGATTTTAATTCTAATTCATTTTTAGATTTTAGTTTACTTTTTTCTACTTCGGCTTCGTCTATATTAAAAGTTATATTAAAACTAAACACGCTACCAACTCCTACTTCACTTTCTAGTTCAATTTTACTATCAAACAACTCAACTAGTTTTTTGGTAATGGAAAGCCCTAAACCTGTTCCTTGATAGTTAATATTATTATTTTCATCCAATTGAGAGAAATTATCAAAAACAGTATCAAATTTATGCTTCGGAATACCACAACCATCATCCTCTATTTCAAAACGAATATTAACTTCATTAGTATTTACACTTATCATTTTCACCCTTAAATCAATACGTCCGTTCTCGGTAAATTTTATGCTGTTTCCAATTAAATTAATTAAAATTTGAGATAATCTTACATTATCACATTTTATGTACTCTGGTAGCCGTTGATCTATTAAAAAATTAATTTTATTATTTGTTTCTCTTAATCTGAAATCAAAAGAATCAACAATATTCTTTATTAATTTTTTTAAATTAACTGAAGTATTTTTTAATTCTATTTTTTGTGATTCAATTTTACTTACTTGTAAAATATCATTTATAAGATTTAACAGATAGTCTCCTGAGTATTTTAGTGAATTTATAAGTTTGGCATCACTTTCTCTTAAATCGTTGTTTTCAAGAAGTAATGACGTTATACCAACAACACCATAAAGAGGTGTTCTTAGCTCATGTGTTACATTTGATATAAATTTAGATTTTAACTCTGATGTTTTTACAGCTTCGTTTCTGGCAATTTCCAATTCCTCATTCCGGTCTTTTAATATATTAGTCAACTTTCTTTTAGAAACGTAACTTTTATAAACCGCAATTAACGATACGATAAATAGGAATAAGGCTATTGAAATAATAATATTTAAGTTTTTGACCTTATTAGTAATTTCAACTTGTTGTATTCGTTCTGTATTTGCTATTTGTGCATCCTTTTTATAATCTTCAATAAGTAATTTTGATTTTACAATTGACTTTCGTTCAGACATCACCTTATCTGTATGAACATACACATAATCATTATACTTCTGAAGTGCTATATAAGCTTGTTCATCTAAATCTTGTTTATTTAAAGACAGGGCTATTTTTTCATAAACATCAAGTAAAAGCGAATTATAATATTCTCTATTTTCTTTATCGCTTACTTCTAAAAATGTTAATGCTTCATTAAATTTTTTATTTGCACTGTTAAACAATTCTTTGGAAATAAAATACAATCCTTGAGTATACCTTAAATACGCATAATCATTAGCATCTGCACTATAATTATATATATTACCTTCCGCTCTTAAAAGATATATTAATGCTTTTTCAGTTAAGTCATTTTCTAAGCATATTTGACTTAAATTAATTTGAATATCAAATAAAACGTTCTGTTGCTTATCAAGATTGTTATGGTCCTTAACGTTACCCAATGAAGCATATCGTAAAGCATTCTGAAAATAAGAATTTACCTCGTAAAATGATTTTTTTCGTCTATATAATTTGCCTAAGTTTAAATATGACTTTGCTATTAAATAATTATCATCAATTTCTAATGAAGAATTAAGTGAATTAATAAATCTACTCTCAGCTGCGTCATATTCCTCTATAGAGCTATAAATTTGCCCTTGAATAAAATTAGCTAATGCATTACCATAAATATCATTAATTAACGATGACAGTCTTTTAGATTCATTGATTGAAGATAAAGCAGGTATAATCTTATTATTATCGTAGAAACTTAAAGCATCAGAGTTTAAACTATCAATATAGAAAATCATGTGTTTATCGTCTTGAGAGAAAGACAGATTGATAGCACAAAGAAAACATACAAGTAGGCTTGTTTTCATTTTGGTTAGTATTTAAGGTTAGATTTGGATTTGCAATATATTTTTATCTTTAATAGAAAATAAAAATACTCGTTGAAAACATTATTAAAACGTTAACGGTAAAATAGTCGACATAAAAACCTACAAAAATATTAAAATTTACGTTTTACTGAGCCTGTAAAATCATCTAAATCATCTTTAACTTTGTTAAGTTCTTTCTTAACATCGTCTGTAATACTTGTGTCAAGACCATTCTTTTCCGCAGTTTTAGTAATCTCATGCTTAATATCATTAGTAGCATCTTTGAGAGTACGCATTCCTTTTCCTAATCCACGGGCAATTTCCGGTAATTTATCTGCACCAAAGACCATGATAACAATAAATAGGATAAATGCTATTTCTGCACCACTGATAAATAAAAATGTAGCTTGTTGTATCACAACGCAAATATACTAAGTTGTTTTGTTAGAATAAAAAAAAGCCGATTGTAAAAATCGGCTTTTAACTTAAATATTTTTTTTATCCTTTAACCTTGTCTTTAAATTGGTCAAAATCACTTTGTTCTACTTTTTTAGGCCATGAATTATTTGAAAGATCTACATCGGCAGTTTCTAAATCGGGATCTACCACTATATTCGTTATAGCCTTTTGAGTTCTAAGAACCTTCTTTACTTCATGTTCATTATACCTCCATATCTGCGCTGGATATGTTTTTCTCTCTTTAGTACCGTCGGCATAGGTTAATTCTAAAATTATTGGCATTACCAATCCTCCAGGTTTTTCAAAAGTAACTTCGTAAAAATATTTTGGAGCTTCTGCATCAGTCATCTGTGCTTTCTTTTCTTCATCACTTAAACTATTCAAATAATCATTTATAGCAGTAAAATCTGAAACATTCTTAGCATTTTCGGGAACCTTTCCTTCTTCCGCTTCTGCATAATAAACTAACTTACCTTTATAATCATCAAGATTTAAATTATTCAGTTTGGCGGCTTCTTTGGCTTTATCAGTTGGCTTATCTGTTAAATAATAACTCTTAACTTGCTTAACACCTATGTCTGTATAATCTGTAGTATAGAACCATCCTCTCCAAAACCAATCTAAATCCATTGCAGATGCGTCTTCCATGGTTCTAAAGAAATCTGCAGGCGTTGGGTGTTTAAACATCCATCTTTTAGAATAGGTTCTAAAAGCATAATCAAATAGCTCTGGCCCCATAATGGTATGTCTTAGCATATATAACCCAGCTGCAGGTTTAGCATAAGCATTAGGCCCAAATTGATGCACATAATCTCCTTGAGACATAATAGGGGAAATATAACTTTGATCTCCTCCCATATACGTCACCATATCCTTAGGTAGGTTGCCTGTAAAAAAGTTAGGATCATAATCTAATTCTGCTAATGTTTCTACAAACGAGTTTAAACCTTCATCCATCCATGTCCATTGTCGCTCATCACTATTCACGATCATTGGAAAAAAATTATGACCAACTTCATGAGTAATTACACCTATCATACCTCTTTTAAGTCTTTCTGAATAAGTTCCATCAGGGTTTGGTCTCCCATAGTTAAAACAAATCATGGGGTACTCCATTCCCATTTGTGCATGTACAGAAACGGCTTTATTATATGGGTAATCAAAAGTTAGCTTAGAATATTCTTCTAATGTGTTGGCAACAACTCTTGTTGAGTGTTCTTCCCAAAGTGGGTTTCCTTCTTTAGAATATAATGAAATGGCCATTACAGATCTTCCATTTATATCTACAGCCATAGCATCCCATAAAAACTTTCTCGACGTTGCAAAAGCAAAATCTCTTACGTTCTTTGCTCTAAAGTGCCATGTCTTAGTTTTTGTACTTCTTACTTTTTCAGCCTTTTCGGCCTCTTCTTGCGTAACAATAAAAACAGGATCTTTAAATGATTTTTTAGCCTGTTCAAAACGCTTTAGCTGCTGTTTTGTCAAAACATCCTTTTCATTCTGCAATACTCCTGTCGCCTCTAATTTATGATCAGCTGGAACTGTTAATTTAACATCGAAATCTCCAAACTCTAAAGCAAACTCACTGCGTCCCCAGAACTGCATATTTTGCCAACCTTCAACATTATCATAAACGCAAAGTCTTGGATAGAATTGAGCAATTACATAGGTATTATTTCCATCAGGGAATGCTTCATATCCAGATCGTCCACCTTCTATAATGTGGTTATTTACATTATACCACCATTTTATTTGAAACTTAAATGTATCTCCAGGCGCTAATGCTTTTGGTAAATTAATTCGCATCATTGTTCGGTTTATCATAAAAGATAAATCTGAACCATCTGAGTTTTTTACTTCCTCAATATTAAAACCTCCATCAAAACGTTTTTTTAAATTTGCTTTAGCAAAACTAACAGGCCCATTAAAAGCACCATTAAAGTTATCTGATTTTACATCTGGAGTTTTGGAATCTTTAGCTCTCATATTTTGGTCAAGCTGTATCCATAAATACTCTAAATAGTCTTTGGAATTGTTATGATAGGTTATTTTTTCGTTCCCAAAAATCTGATTTTTAGATTCATCTAAACGAATATCCATTATATAATCTACTTTCTGTTGTGTATATTCGTGACCAGGTGCACCAGAAGCTGTTCTAGTATTACTTGGTGTAGGCAACACATCTTTCATTTGCCTAAATTTATTCTGATCTGTATGACCTTGAGGTTTTACTTTTTCTTGATTTTGTGCAAAAATGCTAGTAGAAATAAAAACCACTGAAAGGAAATAATACTTAAGTTTTTTCATTATCAATTTTTATATTTTTTTTAAAAAATCGTGCGTTTAGGCGATAATAATTCGTTTATTATTACAAAAAACGTTCGAAAATAATTAATTCGGAAAGGTTTTAACTTATTTTTAATTAAACTTTAACAGTGCATTATCCTTTTTAGGAGTAAGTATAAAACTTTTTTGTTTGGAGTTTATTTTTGTTTTTATAATGTTCTGCTGATCTTCAAATAAATCGAATAATGTTTTGTTACTAATTTCAAAAGACTCAATATGTGTAACACCTTCTATTTCTAAATAGCAACGTATAATATCCTGGTCGTATTCTTTACCTATAAAAATAAGATTGGCTTCTTTATTATTAATCTTAATTTTTATGCTTTCATTTAGGTATTTTTCTATATAAATATCGATAGTTTTTGGTTCGTCCTTAATTGCTAAAGTAATAGACTTGTCATAACGATTACGTAACAGGCTTTCATAATCGTCAATAAAAACCCTGGTAATTATTTGTACAGATTGTTTCTCTTTAATGAAATCAATTTGAGTCACACTTACATAATATTTGTGTAAGCTAGCAAATGCAAATAGCGGTATGATTAAAAAAAACAAGAAAGGCTTAATAAACTTCATCTATATATTTTTTGCTAAAGTAATTATTTTGATGTTTCATTAGCTTACGCATGTTATTTTTTCAATGAACTCATCTTGACTTTTTCTATAACCGTGAGTATAATTTTATAATACATGTTTCAAAAAGCATTCCAAAAAGGCTTAGTCCTTATTTATCTCTAAATTTTTCAGATACTGTTTATACTTATGCCTTAAAAAGATTAATATCTCAAAATCGGTTTTCTTTTTACAGTTTTTAACAAAATTTTCATCGTCTGCACAGAAATAGAAAAAGTCTCTTCTTAAATCTTCATCTAACGGATTGGAAGCGAAAAAATCCTTGGACAACCTTACTTTTACAGTATTCATTAGTGCTTCTTTTGTTTCAATATTCACGCGTTTTTTCAGCATTTTAGTTCTTCCTGAAATACCGTTTAATATGGGGTTTAAAGGCACACCTCCTCCTAATAGCCCTAGTAACATTTCTGGTTTAAATTCACCGGCTTCACTTAAACGGCGTTCACTTTGCGTGGCTATTCTCCCTGTGTAACCCGGTATTCCTACATCAAAAAAATTTATAGGCGGGTCTCCTTCTACATTAGCTATATCTTTAAGCAAATTTCCTGTTAAAACCTTACCTACTATAACCTCATCAAGTTCATTAATATGCTCATCTAATGTCACCAGAATTGTTTTATCAGAAATATGATCTTTAGATATAACTATTTCTTTTAATTTATGTTGAATTGATGAAAACACCAACGAATCATTCAAAGCAACATTAATTACAAACTCACCTTTTTTATTCGTTATGGTGAAAACTTGAGATGTTTTATTAATTACATGAATATTCTCAATTCCAGATTTGCTTTTAATTTTTCCTAATATTTTAATTGATTGCGAGGACATTGTTTGAAAAGAAAACAAAATAAAGCCCATTACAAAACTAGTTTTTAACATCTTAGCGCTTTAAAAACAATTTACTTTGCTTTACTAAAAACTCAATAAGATGTATTTCATTTTCACTCTTAAAGAGTTTTGGTTCTATGCCTTTCTCATTTACAAAGGCAACGAAAGCTGCTATATCTTCCACTGGTATACTTAAGGTTTCGCTTAAATATTTATGATTGTAAACCTCCAATAAATCTTTAGGTTCTGGTTCTGGTTTTTCTTCTTCTTTTCCTTTAAATAAGTTTTGTGTGAGAGGTAATTTTTTTTTAAACAATAATTTAAAAATTTTCCCGACATCAGGAAGATAATCGCGCGCTTCTGGATTGATTACAGACTTTAAATGATTCCCAACAACCGCATTATCAAATGCCTTAACATCATTATATTCAAAAGCACCGTTCATATTCCCCATATTAATACGTATGGGGTCAACAGTCTTAACATGACTCACATCTGCCAATATATTTCCTGTAAGACCTGACGAAAGTACAACAGCATCTAATTGGTTAACTTGCTCAACCAATTGTATTTTTAACTGTTTTGCTTTAACAACATCAGCATCTACTGTAATAGAAACCGTTTGAAATTGCAATGCTGAAATTTCAATAACATCTTGTAATGCCACTTCAATAACAAATTCTCCCTTCTCATTAGTAATAGTGCCTTTACTTGATGATGTGTTGAAGATGGTAACTGCTTCTAAATCATTAGTAGCAGAAAGCAGTACGCCTTTTATTTTTGTTCTGTTAATGGATTGACCGCTTAGGTTAAGTGATAAAAAAATAAATACAGATGATGTTAATGCTCGCTTCAAGATGATGAAATTAAAGTATAAAGAACGCCTTTCAATTCTTAAATAAATTTAAAAACCGTTCTAAACTTTTGTTAAAACACAACTTAAAACTTGAAGAGGTTTATGGTGTTTTCTTATTCAAACCTAAAAACTCAATACTTTTTTGGTTCAACAATTCAAGAAATTCCATTTCTTTTCCATAATTAAGCAAGGAAAAATCAAAACCCTTACGTTCAACAAACCTTATAAACTCTTCTACTCGATGGTTTGGAATATTAAAATTATCGACTAAAAATTCAGATCCAAAATAGTACTTTATTGATTCCACAGGAACATCGGGAATACCAGATTCTTTTTTATCAGGAACCTCAGATCTAAATAAAGGCAATAATAATTGATCAACCACATTTACTATATTAAGTCCGTTAACCATGGCTAAGTGTTCTGTATTTGCAATGTTTTTAGTTTTGGACTTGTAATCATCCCTAAAATCAAAATCCTCTTTATGTTTAATTCCAAAATATAAAGCATCTAACTTGGGCTGAAAAAAATTGGTATTCTGTATATCTGTATTTATATTTCCTGATAGTGTGTTTGATGGGACTACAATCTCCTCTAGTTCATAAATTTCTTCAATTAAAAAAAGCTTCATTCTTTTAGACTTAATAATCGCTTCATTAACTTTAAAACTAAGATTTTGGTATTGTAATGCACTTACCTCAATTAAATCGTCTAACGCTACACGTAAATTAAATTCGCCATTCTCATCAGTAATGACACCTTTATTTGATGATACATTATAAATGGTAATACCAGAAATATCATTGCTTTCAACAATTATCTTTCCGCTAACCTTAACACGCTTAGCATTTTGAGATGTCATATGCATTGTAGACAATAATGCAAAAAGGAAAATGGCTTTTTTCATATTATTTTTTATTGAAATTAATACTTTTATTAGACTTTTCAATACTTGAACCCATAAAAATTTCTTATACATCATATTAATTTTCGTTTTATAATATTAGTTTTACCATGAAAAATATTTATTATGAAAAACATAATTATTGCGAGTACCTCAACAATTCATGGAAGCGGTTATCTAGACTATATTTTAGATGATTTGACTATTTTCTTTACAGGAATTAAAGATATTTTATTTATTCCTTACGCTAGACCAAGTGGTATATCTCATAATGAATATACTAAAATTGTTAATACTGCTTTTTCTAAAATCGATAAAACTGCAACAGGTATTCATACTTATGAAAACCCTATTGAAGCTATAAAAAAAGCCAAAGCTATTTTTATTGGTGGTGGTAATACGTTTGTTTTAACTAACCAACTTTATAAAAATGATTTAATAAGCACTTTACAGACCGTTGTAAAAAACGGAACGCCTTACTTAGGGACAAGTGCTGGTAGTAATATTTGTGGTTTAACTATCAATACAACTAACGATATGCCTATAGTGTACCCGCCCAGTTTTAAAGCTTTAGGGTTTGTTCCTTTTAATATAAACCCTCATTATTTGGATCCCGATAAAAGCAGCAAGCATATGGGAGAAACTAGAGAAACCAGAATAAAAGAGTTTCATAATTTTAATACCCAACCTGTTATCGGTATACGGGAAGGTAGCTGGTTGCATGTAAAAGACGATTCTATTATTTTGAAAGGAGATTTAACTGCACGTGTTTTTGAATATGACAAGGTGCCATATGAGGTAGAATCTGGAACAGAATTAAACCAATTAAAATAAAAAAAGCTCCATAGAAATATGAAGCTTTTAGAGCGGGAGACCAGGTTCGAACTGGCGACATTCAGCTTGGAAGGCTGACGCTCTACCAACTGAGCTACTCCCGCGTTATTGAGCTGCAAATATATGTAAACTCATAAGTCTTATGCAAGAAAAAATTATAACTTTTTTAAAAAATGATATCCCAAAATGCTAAAGCCCTCATTATAATAAAACTTATGAGAAGCATAATTGCTTACATACGTGTTTAATTCTACAGATTCATAACCTTTTTCTAAAACATAATTATATATCCATTGAAAAAACTGCTTACCTATACCTTGTCCCCTATAAGCATCATCTATATAAACATGATCAGGTTCTACACTCTTTCCGGAATAATGTCGCGTGCAAAACCACAAACCTGTAACCCCTATTAATTTATCATCATCATATATTACTGCACATTCATAATTTTGAGTAATCATCTCAGAAAAACGCTGTTCTAAAATGGCATAAGGAATTTTATCTTCATTTAATTTTTGTACTAAAGGAATAACATCATTTATCCTTTCTTTTTCTATAATTTTAAACGTATAGGACATGGAACTTCTTTATAAATATATGCTCAAAATTAGTTTTATTTTACCAAATTATTATAGAACTCCTCTTGGCTTTTTCTATTTCCTAAAAAATGGCTAAAATTCGCTCATATTTTGTTACTTTTATTATGCTTAGCACTGCTATGCCTTGCAAAAAAAGCCTCATCTGAACAAATGTTATCTCATTTTCGGTTAAATACAAAAAGTCAAGATGAGTTCATAGTGACTTTTAATAAAAATATAGTGTCTTATAAATAACAGGTTTTTATTCAGGCTTATATTTATTTCAATTAGACTAGCTTAATGTATAAAATTTCATATTTTTAGTTGCATTAAATTTCAAAAAGATGAGAGGAAAAAATCTTAAATTCCGTTTATTAATAGGTGCCGCCATTGCATTATTCTTTGTTTTTAAAAGATGTAGTCAGCAAGAAGTGAATCCGTACACAGGAAGAACACAAACCATATCTATGACCCCAGATAAAGAAATTGCTATTGGGCTACAAAGTGCTCCTCAAATGGCACAACAACACGGTGGTTTACATTCAAATAATCAATATCAAGCTTTAGTAGATAATGTTGGAAATAAATTAGTCAACAATAGTATCGCTAAAGACACACCATACCAATACGAATTTCATTTACTGGCAGACCCTAACACAATTAATGCCTTTGCACTACCTGGTGGCCAAATATTTATAACGTATGCACTGTTTTCAAAATTAGAGAATGAAGATCAACTAGCAGGGGTTTTAGGTCACGAAATCGGACATGTTTTAGGTCGTCATAGTGCAGAAAGAATTGCTGAAAGCGAATACTGGCAAGGCTTAACAACAGCTGGTTCTGTTGGTGCGGACATGGGTGGACTTATAAGCGGCATTGGTCAAAACACATTACTTACTAATGGTAGAGATGATGAATTAGAAAGCGATGACCTTGGAGTGCTTTTTATGCTTAAAGCGGGTTATAACCCAGAAGAAATGATTGGTGTTATGGAAATTTTAAAAGCTGCTGCTGGTCCTAATCGAGTACCTGAATTTCAAAGTACACATCCGGACCCAGATAACAGAATTGAAAAAATTCAAGACGCTATAGAAAAATACAAAAATCAATAAATGTAAGTTCAATAAAAAAAGCCTTGAAAATCAAGGCTTTTTAAGAGAGTGACTAACTCAAAATAATTATTAATTTTATAATTATTTTTTCCTTTTAGATTTTGATTTTGCTATTGCCTCTTTTATAATGGCAGCTGCATCGTTTGCTCCATGCAATTGAGCATATTTTAATGCTGTCATTTTTTTAGCAGATTTTGCCTTTAAATTAGCTCCTTTAGCAATTAAAAGTTTTAAAATATCAGTTCGGTTAAATTTTGCAGCATACATAACTGGGGTCATTCCATTAGACATTTCATTTACATCTGCTCCTCTTTCAATAAGTTTTTGTACTGTTTCTAAATCTCCTTTAGCGATTGAAACACAAAATGAGTTCACTTTAAACACAAATTCTACATTTGTAGTGTTAGTGTTTTCTGTAATAGTTTTAGCATTAACAGTTACAATAGAGAAACATAATGCAATGGCGGTGATAATGACTGATTTTTTCATGATGAATGATTTAATTTTGATTAATGATTGTTTTTGATATACTAAAGAGACGATATTAAATTCAAACTGTTACATAAAAAATAATAAATAACACATTTTTAACTTTTTTTTCACAAATAATTAACTGAACGATTCTTTTTTTAAAAACCCCAAAAAAGCCTTAAAAAATCTAGTATTTAAAAGGCTATTTGCACGTTCTTTATATTTAACTTCTTTATCTTTGTTTCATATTAAATTTTAAGAAAAATGAACAAAAAAGTTATCTTAATGATACTTGATGGTTGGGGTAATTCTCCAGACCCTAAAGTTTCTGCTATCGATCATGCAAACACCCCTTTTATAGATTCTCTTTATAAAAAATATCCTTTTGCTACATTAAGGACTGATGGGTTACATGTTGGTTTACCAGAGGGTCAAATGGGAAATAGTGAAGTTGGACATATGAACCTTGGAGCTGGTCGCATTGTTTACCAAGACTTAGTAAAAGTCAATTTAGCTGTAAAGAACAAAACATTAAATAACGAAAAAGTATTGGTAGATGCGTTTAACTATGCAAAAACCAATAATAAAGATGTCCATTTTTTAGGATTATTAAGTGATGGTGGTGTGCATTCCCATATCAACCATTTATTCGGCCTGTTGGATGCTGCTAATGACTTTGGTTTAACTAAAACCTTTGTACACGCCTTTACAGACGGACGTGATGTAGACCCAAAATCGGGGTATGGCTTTCTTACAGAATTGGAAAGTCATTTAGAAAAAACGAATGGCAAATTAGCCTCTGTTACTGGTCGTTATTATGCCATGGATAGAGATAAACGCTGGGAACGTGTAAAATTAGCTTATGATGCATTAGTTCATAGTGTTGGTGAAAAATCTACCAACGTAACCGAGACTATTCAAAAAAGCTATAAAAATGATATTACCGATGAATTTATTAAGCCTATTATTATGGTTGATGAATCTGGTAATCCTCAGGCTAGTATAAAAGAAGGTGATGTTGTTATCTTCTTTAACTTTAGAACAGATCGTGGTAGAGAATTAACCGAAGCTTTATCTCAAACAGATTTCCACGAGCAAAATATGCACAAATTGGATTTGCATTATGTAACACTTACAAATTATGATGAAACTTACAAAAATGTAAATGTTATATTCAATAAAGACAATTTATCTGAAACTCTAGGTGAGGTTTTAGAAAAACATAATAAAAAGCAAATTCGTATTGCTGAAACGGAGAAATATCCACACGTTACTTTCTTTTTCTCGGGCGGACGTGAAGAACCTTTTAATGGTGAAACACGTATTTTAAGAAACTCCCCAAAAGTAGCCACATACGATTTAAAACCAGAAATGAGTGCTTACGAATTACGTGATGCATTAATTCCAGAGCTTCAAAAAGGAGATGTAGATTTTGTTTGTTTAAATTTTGCAAACGGTGATATGGTAGGCCATACAGGAGTTATGGAAGCTGCCATAAAGGCGTGTGAAGCGGTAGACACATGTGTTGAAGATGTTATTACAACAGCTTTAGAGAATGGCTATTCTACATTACTTATAGCCGATCATGGAAATTGTGAAACTATGATAAATCCTGATGGTTCACCTAATACAGCACACACAACAAATCCTGTTCCTGTTATTTTAATTGATAATGAATTAAAAACGATCAAAGATGGTATTTTAGGAGACATGGCACCTACTATTTTAAAACTCATAGGTGTTGAGCAACCGGAATCTATGACCCAGCATGCCTTGGTTTAAATAAGTAAAAAATAAATTGTTGTACTTTTGTTATAAACCCGAGTTTATAACTTATAATGAATTTTAATAACCAACTTATTATTGCAATCGATTTTGATGGAACTATTGTTGAGGACGCATATCCTAAAATAGGAAAACCCATATTGTTTGCTTTTGAAACTTTAAAACAGTTACAAGATGACGGACATCGCCTTATTTTATGGACTTACAGATCTGGTGAAAGATTAAAAGAAGCCGTCAAGTTTTGTGAGGATAATGGGATTGTTTTTTATGCTGTAAATAATAGCTTTCCTGAAGAGAAATACACTGACGACGTTAGCAGAAAAATTAATGCTGACTTATTTATTGATGATAGAAATATAGGAGGTTTCTTAGGTTGGGGAGAAATATATCAACTACTCACAAATACCAAACCTCCTGAAATAGAAAAAAAGAAAGGTTTTTTCGGCTTTCTAAAATAGCGCTTTTTAAATGAGTTCATAATACGTCTTATTAATATATTCTCTATGATCTGGATGTGCTATGTCTACCAAAGCTTTCACTCTTTCCTGAATCGTTTTTCCATATAAATTAGCTATTCCATATTCTGTAACAACATGGTGCACATGTGCTCTGGTAGTAACAACACCAGCGCCTGGTTTTAAAGACGGAACGATTCTACTAACACCCTTTTTTGTAATTGAAGGCAATGCTATAATAGCTTTCCCTCCGTGGCTTAAAGATGCGCCTCTAATGTAATCCATTTGTCCTCCTACTCCCGAATACATTTTAGCTCCAATAGAATCCGCGCAAACTTGTCCTGTTAAATCTATCTCAATAGCAGAGTTAATGGCAACCATCCTAGGGTTTTGTTTAATAACAGACACGTCATTCACATAATCTGAAGCACGCATTTCAACAAAAGGGTTGTCATCTACATAATCATACAACCTTTTAGAACCAATTAAAAATGTTGCCAATGCACGTCCGGGGTTAACACCTTTAAAGTTTCCATTAATTACATCTTTTAAAATTAAATCAATGACCCCATCAGAAAACATTTCTGTATGCAACCCTAAATCTTTATGATTTGTCAAGCGCGATAATACAGCATTAGGAATTGTTCCTATTCCCATTTGCAGTGTGCTTTTATCTTCAATTAAACTAGCTACATAGTCGCCTATTTTATTTTCAATAGCCGATGGATTTCCATACGCATGGGCAGGTATAGGTTCGTTACATTCAACAAATAAATCTATCTCAGTAATATGAATAATACCATCTCCATGGGTTCTTGGCATTTGTTCATTTACTTGAGCAATGACAATTTTTGCATTATCTATAGCAGCCAAACTAGCTTCAACCGAAACACCCAACGAACAATACCCATGTTTATCTGGAACAGATACATGAATTAACGCGACATCCAACGGTAAGATATTTCTCTTAAACAATAATGGTAATTCACTTAAAAAAACAGGAGTATAAGATCCGTTACCGGCAGTTAATGTATGCCGCACATTATTTCCAATAAAAAACGAATTCACATGAAAACTATCACTAAGTTTCGGGTTAGCATAACCTGTCTCGCCTTCTACATGTAGATGACAAACCTCAACATTTCTTAATTCCTCATGGCGTTCCGTCATGGCATTCATTAACAATTGTGGAGCTGCAGCTGCTGCTTGTACATAAACCCTATTGTTACTGTTAATTACTTTTACGGCATCTTCAGCACTAACAATCTTATACATCTCAATTTAATTTAGTACATAAATTTATTCATTTCTACCCTTTTAAAAAATGTCAAAAGTCATGTTATCATTAAAAATATTAATACTTAATTTTAAGTATCTTTGCCATTATTTTTTTAGACATGATTGTAGTAAAAACAAAAGAAGAAATAGAGTTAATGCGTCAAAGTGCATTAATAGTTTCAAAAACGCTTGGCATGCTTGCCAAAGAAGTTAAGGAAGGGGTTTCCACCATGCAACTAGATAAGCTTGCTGAAGAATTTATAAGAGATCAAGGGGCTTTACCAGGGTTTTTAGGGTTGTACGACTGTCCTTCAACCTTACTTTGTAGCGTAAACGAGGCTGTAGTACATGGTTTACCAACAAACACCCCTTTAAAAGATGGCGACATTGTTTCTATTGACTGTGGTGCATTAATGAACGAGTTTTACGGAGATCATGCATATACTTTTGAAATTGGTGATGTAGACCCTGAAACAAAAAAGCTTATACAAATAACTAAAGAATCTCTTTATGTTGGTATTAGAGAGTTTAAAGCAAATAATCGTGTTGGTGATGTTGGCTATGCTATACAAAAATATTGTGAAGATCATGGTTATGGCGTTGTTCGCGAATTAGTTGGGCATGGACTAGGTAAAAAGATGCATGAAGATCCAGAAATGCCAAATTACGGTAAACGTGGTCGTGGTAAGAAATTCATTGAAGGTATGGTCGTTGCCATAGAACCTATGATAAATGGAGGTACTCATAAAGTAAGACAATTAAAAGACGGTTGGACTATTGTTACTCAAGATGGTAAGCCTAGTGTTCATTTTGAGCATGATGTGGCACTTGTAAATGGGAAACCCGAAATACTATCAACGTTTGCTTATGTACATGAAGCTTTAGGAATTGTGAGCACTGAAGAAGACGAGTTTAGACAAAAGGCTTTAGTCTTATAAGTTATACGCAGAGATACGCGGAGGCTCACTGAGATACACAGAGAAAATTAATGAAAAATAATCTTACTGAAAAAATTATAGGGGCTGCTATTGAAGTGCATCGAGCCTTGGGTCCTGGATTATTAGAATCTGCATATCAGGAATGTTTACTTTTTGAGTTAAAACGTTTAGGCTTAAGTACCTCTAAAGAAATTGCACTTCCTATAATATATAAGGATATAAAATTAGATCATGGCTATAGAATCGACTTGTTAGTCGAGAACAAAATTGTGGTAGAGCTTAAAACTGTTGAAACTTTTAGTGATGTCCATTTTGCACAAATATTGACTTATATGAAATTAGGGAATTATCCATTAGGATTATTAATAAACTTCCATACCAAACTTTTAAAAAACGGAATTAAACGATTTATAAACACACCTCAGTGAATCTCTGTGAATTCTCTGTGTAACTCAGCGATACAACTTGAAAAAAGTCTTCAAACTTATACTTAACACAATACCAAGACCTTTACTCATAAGGTTAAGTTACATCGTTCGTCCTGTTTTAGCCTTCATCTTAAAAGGCAACACATATACCGACCCTATAGATAATAAGAGCTTTAAAACTTTCTTACCTTATGGTTATGGAAATCAAAGAAACAATGTGCTCTCCCCTTCTACCCTTTCTTTAGAGCGTCATAGATTGCTATGGTTATACTTAAAAAACGAAACTGATTTCTTTCAGCCTGAACCTGTTTCAGGTTCTTCGACAAAAGAATCGAAAAGAATTATTTTAAGAGCTACCGAAACAAGTTCGGCATTAAAGGTATTGCATTTTGCTCCAGAACAAGCATTTTACAAACGTTTTAGAAAGATGAAAAACCTTGATTATGTGACAACCGATTTGAATTCCCCTTTAGCTGACGTAAAAGCCGATATTTGTAACCTGCCGTTTGAAGATGATGCGTTCGACATTATTTTTTGCAATCACGTTTTAGAACATATTCCAGACGATACCAAAGCCATGCAAGAACTGTATCGGGTTTTAAAAGTTGGGGGCATGGGTATTTTTCAAATTCCACAAGACTTAGCAAGAGAACAAACTTTTGAAGATAATACTATAACGGATAAGAAAGAGCGTGCCAAAATATTTGGACAATATGACCATGTACGCGTGTATGGCCGTGATTATTTTGATAAACTCCGTAGCATTGGTTTTAAAGTCGATGAAGTGGATTACACTGCTAACCTTTCAAAAGGAGCTATTGAGAAGTACTGCTTAGCAAAAGGTGAAATTATTCCCGTAGTTTATAAATAAAAATGATTTATTAAACCCATTCTTTATGACACAACAAATTATAATTGCTACAGGAGCTTTATTTGGTATGCTATCTGTAATTTTTGGAGCTTTTGGAGCTCATGCATTAAAGAAAATTTTATCTACCGAACAGTTACATAGTTTTGAAGTTGGTGTTAAATACCAAATGTATCATGCTATTGTATTATTAACTATAGGTCTAAATTCTAATAATATAGCCTCTACAACATATTGGTGCTTTACCTTAGGAGTTATATTATTCTCTTTTAGTATTTATGGGTTAATATTATCAGATGCTAAAGGGAAAAAGTTTCGATTTTTAGGTCCTATTACTCCAATAGGAGGTTTACTTTTAGTTATTGGCTGGTTACTTTTACTCATTAACGTATTATAAAACACACTTACTTTATAAGTTACCGTTCAGTAAACCCATTCAAAGACAAAGTTTGCAGTTCTTTTTTATCATTTTCAAAAATCAAAAAAACCTTAAGTTCGGGGTGTGATTTTAAAAAAACTTTCACTTTTTCAATCCCCATGGTTTTAAACGCCGTTGCGTAGGCATCAGCAATCATACAATCCTTAGCAATTACAGAAATGCTTAGCAAATTTGTTTTACTTGGGTACCCTGTCTTTGTATCGATAATATGGGCATACCGATTGCCATCTTTATCTATTTTAAACTTTCTGTAGGTTCCCGAAGTTGCCATCGCTTCATTAGTCAAAATAAGTGTTCTGGAAAGCGATTGAGTACCATCAAAATTAGGATTCTCTACACCAACCGTCCATCCATTGTTTTTTTCAATATTAATGCCTTTGGCATGAAGCTCTCCTCCTATATTAACGATATAATTCTGAGCGCCTTTCTTATCCAAGAATTCCGCAATAATGTCCACTGCATATCCTTTTGCTATGGCATTAAAATCTAAAAAGGTTCCTTTTGGTTTTGTAATAGTATGATCCGTTCTGAGAACCTTATTGAAACCAACAGTTAACATCAAACTATCAATTTTTAAACTATCTAAGTTCACTATTTTACCCTCAGATCCAAAATCCCAGGCATTTACAATGGCACCAATGGTAGGATCGAAAGCCCCTTCTGTTTCCTTATAAATTGTTTTTGAAACTTCATATACCTTTCTAAAATGTGTGTCAATTTCAACTGTTTCGTTTCTATTCAACTTAGAAATATCTGAGTTAGTCTGATACGTAGACATAGACTTATTAATCACATAAAATAAACTATCAATTTGTTTTTCATAATTTACTTCTGAGCTATATGTTACTTCATAAAATGTTCCAAAAACGGTTCCGGAAAGCTTCGTGTTTTTTAGTTCTTTTTCACAAGAAATCGATAATAAAAAGACCAATAGTAATGTAATCTGCTTCATTTAATTAAAATTCGTTTCTAAAACCTGTATCCCGTTATATTCTAAAAGGTATTCCTCATTTAAATAAATAGGTCCTTTTTTTTCATCCAGATTACCCAACCCAACACCAGCATATAGAACCTTTGCATCCTTTTCCCTAGCATGTTTTTTAAATGATTCCATCCAAACCACATCATAATTATTAGGGTTGTCTGGTAATATTACTGCTCTTACAATTACAAAATAATACTGCTTATTCTTATCGATACAAACAAACTGCGGGTGCTTTTTAAGTTTACTATTTACAGCTATAAATTCAAAACCGCGTTCTTCTAAATCTTTCCCAACATAATTCATAGCTAAATTATGTAGCTCTTGTTCTGTAAGTGGTTTACTCATAAGACAAAATTAATATTAATATTCAACTAACACCAGATTTAAAAAATGTTTAAATTTAAAAATTATAAATTAGTTTTTACATAATATTCTAGATGAGTAAACACCCTGTTTCTAAAAAAATCGGATTAATATTAGGCCCTGTCTTTTTCATTATTTTGCAAGTTTTACCTTTTGAGATCGTTTCTGAAAAGGCAGATACTGTAATTGCCACTGCTTTGTGGATGGTATGTTGGTGGATAACCGAAGCTGTTTCTATTTCCGTGACTTCGCTTCTACCCTTATTATTATTCCCTTTGTTTAAAGTAATGCCTATGGGAGAGGTTGGCTCTAATTACGGAAGCCCCATAGTCTTTTTGTTTTTTGGCGGTTTTGTGTTGGCATTAGCGTTAGAGAAAGTAAATCTACATAAAAGAATAGCTTTAAGTATTATAAAAAAAACAGGAACAACACCTAACAAAGTTATTCTTGGTTTTATGATTGCCACTGCTTTTATGAGTATGTGGATAAGTAATACAGCCAGTACTGTAGTCATGTTACCAATTGCTATATCTGTTATAAAACTATTAATTGATGATACTGATGGTTTCACCAAAAAAGATCAGAATTTTGCTCTTAGTATTATGCTGGGGATTGCTTTTTCGGCAAACGCTGGGGGTATCGCAACAATCATTGGTACGCCTCCTAATTCAGTTTTAATAGGTTTATTGGAAAATGAATATAACATCGAAATTTCCTTTTTCAAATGGATGCTTGTTGGTTTACCTTTTTCAATTATCTTAATTACCATTATCTACTTTATACTTGTAAAATGGATGTTTCCAAATACAGGACTTGTATTCAATGCTTCAAAAGAAGTTATAAATACAGAGCTTCAAAAACTAGGTAAAACATCATCTAAAGAAAAACATGTACTTATTATTTTTGCAATCGTTGTTTTTCTTTGGATATTCAGGAGCCTTATCAATTCATTAATTCCTGGATTGGCCTTATCAGATACTATAATTAGTGTCTTTGGAGCCGTAGCTCTTTTTGCTATTCCCTTTAATTTAAGGGCTGGTGATTTTATTTTAGTTTGGAATGATACTCAAAAACTAGCGTGGGGTATTCTAGTTTTATTCGGTGGTGGTTTGGCTTTGGCTAAAGGCATGTCTTCTAGCGGTATAGTCAATATAGTTGCTACAGCTATTTCAAGTAGTAATATTAGTATTCTACTCATGACTTCATTATTAATTATATTGATGCTTTTTATGACAGAACTAATGAGTAATGTAGCTCTTGTAGCGGTTTTAGCTCCTGTTGTAGCTGGTATAGCTATTGGTTTAGAAATTCCTTTACTATACTTACTAATTCCGGTAACCATAGCTAGTAGCTGTGCTTTTATGCTTCCTATGGCAACACCTCCCAATGCTATAGTTTTTGCTAGCGGTTTTATAAAAGTTAATCAAATGGCTCGTGTGGGTATAGTAATTAACATCATTGCTGTAATATTACTTATTCTATTATTCAAGTTTCTTTTACCTTTAGTATTTTAATAAAAAACACCCATACCAAATTAAATTTTTTTATAAAGCATATTTCAATTAATCTTAACCTAAACTACTAATAAATCATAATTTCCTTTCAAAAAAACAAAAAAATAAGTAATATTAAACATACAAATAAAAATAAATTTAAGATTTTTCAACAAAAAATATGCGTTTTATCGATTATTTATGCTTTTTATCTACATTATTCAAAAATAAATTTATATTTACCCCGTTATTGAAAAAAATGAATTAGGGGACAGTTAAATCGACTTTAATTTATCAACTTTAATAACATACTAACGAACCCAAATATAGAATAAATGTTGAGTTTATTCTTTTAATGAATTTAACCATGTAAAACCTAAAATCACCAATTTTAGTTTTACAACAATACTTTTAATTATGAATAAAACAATATTAAAAACCCTAATGCTTTTTTGTTTTATTGTTTCTTGTAAAACAAGTGTAAAAGAAAATGCCAATAGTGATGGCTGTGAATTGTTTAAAATTGGAAATTATAAATTTTATAATCCAAGAGTTTATGAACGTCCAGTAATCTTTAAAAAAGGAAGCCATGAGTTATTACATACTGAATACACTCCAAAATGGTATCCTGGCTACTGTGCCGAAAATTTACCTTCTTACTTTAAAACAAAAGAAGAATTTTTAAAGCATGTACATTCTAGTAAATTAAAGCGTCTTAGTACTCCTTATTTTGAAAAAGTGTATAATGGAAACAAAGACAATTTAAAAGGAAAACCAGGCTTATACAACGATGATTACCATCTATTATTTAGAGGTACAGTTGCTGTAAAAAATTCTAAATCTGGAAACGAATATCTTTTAGTAGCTGGAAAAAGTTATATTGATAACGAGTCTGACTACGATAAAAACACTGATTTTTATGAAAGCGATGTAAAAACTATGTTTGCTTTTATTCTTGAAGACGGTGCATATAAATTTGTTGATCCTAATCTTGTATTTGGAACTTTCACAAAAGAACAGCATGATAAAGTGTATGATATCTTAAGTGTTAAGTCATTAGTTTATGCTTCTTGTTTTGAAAATGTAAACACTACAAGAAAACCTAACTTTGATAGTTCTGCGTTACCTGGTTGGGTTTATAACAAATCTGATTTAGACGATTAAATATATTATACTAAATAAGCCCCGTTGTTATCGGGCAAAATAAATATAAAAAAAGCTTTACTCTTTCTCTCAAGTAAAGCTTTTTTATGTCTTAAACTTTCTTATTTCTTGTATATATCATTATTTAAACCGAACAAATTTAGAACTCATAAACGTATAATTTGAAACAGGAATGACTGCATCTTTTTTAAGTTGATACCAGGGTGATATGTCTGAATCTTCTAAATTCTTAACTAAATGAACACTTTGCGCCGGGGTATTTCCTTGAAATAATAAATACAATTTCTCTCCTTTATTGTTTATAACTTCATCACATATCATAACAATATGTCCGGGTGACCCGCCTTTAATAAGCATATCGCCTATTTTAAGGTTTTTTGCGTCTTCAATTTTTGGCAATTCGTTATACAATGAAAGTGTACCGGAATACATATAAATTAAATTTAAATACTTATAAAAATTCTCTTTAGAATGGTTTTTTGAAGCCGATTTATGAAATGTTACTCGGTTACCATGAATTTTCTGTCTGTAGCCCTCTGCATATTTTAACCAAGAACAGTAATGACCACTCGTAAAATTAAACCCAATGTCCTTTTTTCTATTATTATCCCACAGAAACTCACTTCTTACTCTAATTAAAGCATCAGCACATTGTTGTAATCCGTTTTTAGGCACTGGAATATTTAATATGCCAATATGACCATCTTGCCAATAATATTCAGAGCCATTATAATTAATAACCTTAGCTCCAAACGTTTTTAATTTATAGTTACGTAAATAGTCTTGAAAAGAACCTTTAGGATATTGTACGCGTTTATAACCATCGGGAGCATTAACTCTCGATTTTATTGTGAGGCTATCTTTATTTAACAAACTAAAACCAGGTGTCTCTAATGTAGTCACAAAACTCTTAGCTGCACTCTTAACTCGTCTTAGCTGGAGAATGACAATGCCTACTACAGCTAGAGTCAAAATAGAAATTAAAAGTCTTTTCATACTCCAATTAAACGTTAATGATTAAGGCTTGGTATCTTATTAATAAAAGTTTAAGACTAATTTTAACAGTTTAAAGTTATATTTTTTAGTAATTTAATCTAAAAATTATGCTTATGAAGACTTCAGAACGTTTGGAACAGGCTTTAAAAAAGTTATATACTGCATTTCATAATAATGAATTAAACCCGGAATGCTGTAAGCAGTGTGCCGTTGGCAATATTTTAGACAACACTGATAGTTGGAAATACCTTTCTGATGTACATGGGTCATTAAAACTGAATTATATCGGCAAAGTGCATGAAACACTTGGAAGACGATTTAATGGTTATACACCTTTAGAATTATTAAAAATTGAAAATATATTTTTGAAAGCCTGTGGTTATATCTTACCGCTGCATTATAAAAATGAGAAGCCTAAAAACCCTACAGATAAAGATATTTTATTTAATGGTTTAAGTGAAGTCGTGAGATATTTATGCTATTTAGACGGTATTTCTAATGTCATGGATTATACAAAATTGTTTGAGTTTGAAAATGAAAAACCGAAATATGACTTAGATGTTTTCAATTAAAGCATCCTACATTCATATTTTTAAATAAAAAAACCCAACATTGCTGTTGGGTTTTATTTTATATTTAAATGGTAACTATGTTCTAGCCTCCAAAGTCATCAAATCTGATATGTTCATCTGGGATACCAAAATCTTCTCCCATTTTTTGAACTGCCTTATTCATTAATGGTGGTCCACAAAAATAAAGTTCTATATCTTCTGGCGATTCATGTAAATTTAAATAGTTATCTATTACACAGTTGTGAATAAACCCAACAAAACCATCACCTGGTGCATCTATATTTTCTTTTACTTTCCAGTTATCTTCTGGTAAAGGTTCAGATAATGCTAAGAAAAATTTAAAGTTAGGGAACTCTTTTTCTAACTCATAGAAATGCTCTAAATAGAATAATTCACGTTTAGATCGTCCACCATACCAATACGTTACTTTTCTTCCAGTCCTTAATGTTTTGAATAAGTGATATAAATGCGAACGCATTGGTGCCATACCAGCACCCCCACCTACGTAAAGCATTTCACTTTCAGATTCATTAATAAAGAATTCACCGTAAGGTCCTGAAATGGTTACTTTATCACCTGGTTTTTGAGCGAATATATAAGAAGAAGCTACTCCTGGATTAACATCCATCCATCCATTTTTAGCACGATCCCATGGTGGTGTAGCAATACGTACATTCAACATAATCTCACGTCCTTCAGCAGGGAAAGAGGCCATAGAATAAGCTCTTTCTACTGTTTCAGTATTCTTCATTACTAAAGGCCAAAGACCAAATTTATCCCACTCGGCTTGAAACTTATCTGGCGTTTCATGCTCCTCAGGGTGTGCAGTAATATCTATATCTGAATATTTAATTTCGCATTCGGGAATTTCAATTTGAATGTATCCACCTGCTTTATATCCCATATCTTCGGGAATTTCAACAACAAACTCTTTAATAAAAGATGCTACGTTATAGTTACGTACAACTGTTGCTTCCCATTTTTTAATACCAAACACCTCTTCTGGAATGGTAATATTCATATCTTGCTTTACTTTAACCTGACACGCTAAACGTGCACCATGTTGTAATTCTTTACGTGTAAAGTGTGGTGTTTCTGTTGGTAAAGCTTCTCCTCCACCTTCTAATACGTGACACTCACATTGAATACATGTTCCACCACCACCACATGCAGATGGTAAAAATATTTTTTGAGCGCCTAATGTTGTTAATAAACTATCTCCAGAAGCGACTTCAACTTCACGTTCACCATTAATGGTTATTTTTACTGGCCCTGATGGCGATAATTTTTGTTTTACAAATAGTAGTAAAGCGACTAACAACAACGTAATGATTAAAAATGCTGTTACTGTTGCTACTATGGTTCCTAATGTACCTGCTGCTAATATCATATTACTTATTTACTTTTTATGTTGTTAGCTATCACTTTATCTTCAGATGTTTCAACTGCACTCAATGTGATATTTTCATTTTCTTTTGAACCTTCATGCTTCTCTACTGCAACTGTTTTTTCTTCTTTAGAAGCTTCATCTCCTCCAGTTAACATACCTCCAAAACTCATAAAACCAATCGCCATTAAACCTGTTATAATAAATGTGATTCCTAAGCCTCTTAATGCTGGTGGTACATTTGAATATCTAATTTTTTCACGAATAGCTGCAATTGCTAAAATCGCTAAAAACCATCCAATTCCAGAACCAATACCATAAGTTGTTGCTAATCCTAATGTTGGAATTTCACGAGATTGCATAAATAAAGAGCCTCCTAAAATGGCACAGTTCACTGCTATTAGCGGTAAAAAGATTCCTAATGAGTTATATAATGACGGTGAAAACTTTTCTACAACAATTTCTACTAATTGTACCATGGTCGCAATAGTTGCAATAAACATGATAAATGATAAGAAACTTAAATCGTAAGATGCATACTCTTCTCCTAACCAAGATAAAGCGCCTTCTTGTAGAATATACTGATCTAATAACCAGTTTAATGGTACTGTAATAGCTAATACAAATATTACTGCGGCACCAAGACCAACAGCTGTACTTACTTTTTTAGATACAGCTAGGTAAGAACACATTCCTAAGAATGTGGCAAATACCATGTTATCTATAAATATTGATTTGAAAAATAATTCTATATGTTCCATTTTTTTCTAGTATTCAGTATTCAGTGTTCAGTGTTCAGTAACTGCTTACTGGAACTGCCAGCTGCTTACTAATTTTAATCTTCTATTAATGCTTTGTTTCTAGTTCTTTGTACCCAAATAATAACGCCTACAACTATTAAAGCCATTGGTGCTAATAACATAAAACCGTTATTCTCATAACCAATACTATACAATCCTGTTTTTGCAATAGGATCTCCTAGTACTTTAAAACCTAATAAGGTTCCAGAGCCTAACAATTCTCTAAAGAAACCAACTATTATTAGAATAACACCGTAACCAAGTGCATTACCAATTCCATCAAGGAATGAACGCCATGGGCCATTTCCTAAAGCAAAAGCTTCAAAACGTCCCATAATAATACAGTTCGTAATTATAAGTCCAATAAAAGCACCTAGTTCCTTACTTAATTGATAAGAGAATGCTTTTAATACTTGATCTACAATAATAACCAAAGCAGCTACAACGGTAAGCTGTACTATAATTCTAATTTTAGACGGAATAATATTTCTAATTAATGAGATAACGACGTTACCTGCACCTAAAACAAACAACACCGAAACGGCCATAACTATGGATGCCTTCAATTGAGCAGTAATCGCTAAAGCTGAACAAATTCCAAGAACTTGAATTGTAATCGGATTATCATCTGCTAAAGGGTCTAATATTAGTTTACTATCTTTTCTTGATAAAAGTCCCATAAATACTAGTTTTTTAAAGTTTTAAAATAAGGTACATACAACTTCAAGTCGCTTCTCAACATTGCTGATACACCATCTCCTGTAATAGTAGCTCCTGCAATAGCATCAACCTCATTATCAGTTTTATCTTTATTTAAAGGATCTGCATTACTTTTTGAAATGTTAATCCCAACAAAATTTCCTGAAGCGTCTAATAAATGTTCTCCTATGAAATCGTCCATAAAAAAACGTTCTTTAATATTTGCTCCAAGACCGGCTGTCTCTCCTTGATGATCAAAATACGCGCCTTGTACAACCATATTTTTATCCATAGCAACATAAGCCCAAACGGCATCCCAAAGTCCTTTTCCTCTAATAGGTGCTATATAATAGGTTTTGCCTTCTTTTTCTCCAATAAACAATGGTAAACGTCTTTCTCCTCCACTTTTAGCTTTAGATTGCTCTTTTTTAACATCGATTAAATAAGCTTCACTATTTTCTTCAGATTGAGTTCCGTTAGTAATTACGACCTGCTTAGTGATATATTTTGTAAACTCATCAGCAACTTTATCTGTAGAAATAAAATTAGCGCTTCCTTCTTCATTTTCATTTACGCCCATAGCATACAAAATATTTTGTTGCTTTTCAATACGCTTGTTCTCTGCAATATTTGGTTTTAATGATGAAGCAACAAAGGCTAATAATGCTCCAACAATCAATACCATTCCTATGGCGAATAGGATAGTATATGAATTTTTATCTGTTCTATTTTCCATCGTTATGCAACTTTAGCTTTTAAACGTTTCTTTCTTTTCTTAACATTACCTTGAACAACATAATGATCGATAGTTGGTGCAAACACATTCATTAATAGAATAGCTAACATAACACCTTCCGGATAGGCAGGGTTAAATACACGAATCATGATAGAAATAAACCCTACAAAGAAACCATAAATCCATTTCCCTTTATTGGTTTGTGAAGCTGTTACAGGGTCTGTAGCCATAAATACAGTACCAAAAGCAAAACCACCTATAAGTAAGTGGTGCCACCAAACTGTACTCATTAATCCGTAAAATTTACTGCTTTCTGTTATCCATCCAGAATCAACTACTTGATTAAAAATTAATCCCATGACTAAAGCTCCAATAACTGAAGATAACATGATTCTCCAACTCCCTATTTTTGCGAAGATTAAAAATAAACCTCCCAATAATATTAATAGTGCAGATGTTTCACCGACCGAACCAGGAATAAATCCTAAGAACATATCCATCACTTCATACCCTGCTTCTTTTCCTTGTGCCAAACTTCCTAGTATTGTTTCACCAGAAATAGCATCTAGATTTGCTCCTGCGGCAATCTCTTTAGTTCTTTCAACAGCACCTTCAACCCAAACCTTATCTCCAGACATCCATGTAGGATATGCGAAGAATAGGAATGCACGAATAGTTAATGCAGGGTTAAGAATATTCATTCCCGTACCTCCAAAAACTTCTTTACCTATAACAACACCAAACACAACGGCAACAGCCAGCATCCAAAGTGGAATATCAACCGGTACAATTAACGGTACTAACATTCCTGTTACTAAGTATCCTTCTTCAACTTCGTGTCCTTTAATAATGGCAAATATGAATTCAATTCCTAAACCAACACCATACGATACAATTACTAATGGTAATATTTTCCAAAAACCAATCATGAAGTTAGCCATAGTCCAAAATTCTGAACTAAAGAAACTTCCTGCTGCGGCTTGCACCTCACCAACCTGTAAATTATGTTGGTAACCGGCATTAAACATTCCGAAAATTAAACACGGTACCATGGCCATAATAACAGTATTCATGGTACGTTTTAAATCGTCGGCAACTTTTATGTGAGTCCCATTATGTGTGGTCTCGTTTGGTAAGTATAAAAACGTATGGATTGCAGAAAATGCAGGTAGCCACTTCTTGTCTTTGTTCTTTTCCTTAAAATTATGTAAACTTTCTTTTAAACCCATTATCCTATTTCTTTAAGCATTAAGTCTAAACCTTCTCTTATAATTTTTTGATGTGGTTGTTTAGACACACAAACAAATTCTGTTAATGCAAAATCTTCAGGAGCTACTTCATACATTCCTAAAGCTTCCATTTCATCTAAATCCTTATACATACACGCCTTTAATATTTGCATTGGATATATATCTAAAGGAAATACTTCTTCGTAAGTTCCAGTAGTTACAAAAGCACGATGTTCACCATTTGTGTTTGTATTTAAATCGTATGATTTCTTAGGGTTTAACCATGAAAAAGTAAATGCTCTGGATGTTGATATTTTATTGAAAATAGGTTTATTCCATCCAAAAAACTCGTAATCATCGCCTTCAGGAATTATAGAAATCACATTACTGTAATAATCTAAAACCCCGTCTGGTTTTACTTGTTTCCCACTTAAAACATTCCCCGAAATAATACGATCATGAGAATCTTTAGTAATGCCTTTATCATAAACCATAGTCGCTATTTCGCTTCCTATCTTAGTAACAAAGTATCTTGGTTTCTCAACAGAAGAACCAACTAAAGCTACAATACGCTCAGCATTAAACTTTCCTGTTAATAATAACTCGCCTATAATAACCAAGTCTTGAGCATTAACAGTCCAAACAACTTCTCCTTTATTTATTGGATCTATTTTATTTATTTGTGTTCCTACATTTCCCGATGGATGTGGTCCAGAAACATGGTGCAATGTAATACCCGCTAGTCCAGCTAATGGGGAGTTTCCATTTTTACCTACAGAAACATGTACTTTGCCTTCGGTAAGTTTTCCTAAAGCTGTAACAGCTGCTTGTAATTCGGCCTCTTTTCCTTGTAGTGTAAAATCCAAATCTGCTGCTAATGGTGCACTCGCATACCCAGATATAAAGATCGCTTTTGGCGCTTTATCTGGATTTGCAATAACATCATATGGGCGTTGTTTTACAAACGGCCAACAACCAGATGCTAGTAAATGCGATTTGATAGCTTCAGAATCGGCAGCATCTACATCAAACTTACCTTGATCTTGGTACGTTTGCTCTTTATCTGCTTGGATTTTAATGGCTAATATTTTACGTTTTTCACCACGGGAAATTTCTAAAACTTCACCAGAAACTGGAGAAGCAAATTTGATAGCTTCGTTAGATTTATCGAAAAAAACAGTTTCACCTGCTTTTACTTTAGTTCCAACTTTAGAAATTAATTTAGGTATAACGCCGTGGAAGTCCTCAGGTCTTAAAGTATAAAAGTTGCTTACTATGGCCTTTTCAGAGGTTTTTTCAGCTTCACCCTTAAGTTTAATGTCTAGACCTTTTTTAATGCGAATGTCGTTTGACATATTTTTTTTATTGTAATTAGTTGTCTAAAAATCGGTGCAAAAATACAAATTTAAAATACAGTTTTCATAATAAATTGAATAGAATTTTAACCCATTTGGAATAAGTTTTATTTTCGGCATTAAAATTGTTTATATTTACAGAAATTGTCCTACAATGCTGTTAAAACTCACCTCTTTATTATCTATTCTTCTAGTATCTAATATTGCTTTTAGTCAAGTTGAAGAAGTTGCACCTCCAGATTACATTAAAACAATCAATTTTAAAGGCAATACACCTGAAACACAATTACCAATTTTAAGACTTGGTGAGTATGTCGTTTTAGAATTTGATGTTTTAAACGGTGAGGAAGATGATTACTATTATAAAGTTGAACATTTTAATTTTGATTGGACACCATCTGTTTTGGTGAAATCGGAATACATGGAGGGTTTTGACAACCAACGTATTAGAAACTACGAAAATTCATTTAACTCTTATCAAATTTATTCACATTACACCCTTACTATTCCTAACGCACAAACCAGAGGCTTAAGAGTTTCTGGTAATTACATGCTTTCCGTTTTTAATGATGATGACGAGCTTGTTTTTTCAAGGAAATTCATGATTTATGAAAACACCGCTAACGTTGGTGTTAACATTAAACGCTCTCGTGATGTACAGTTTATTGAAGAGAAACAACGCATAGAAATCATAATTGATTCCAACACCATGCCATTTAATAATCCTACTCAAAACGTAAAAGCTGTTATTGTTCAGAATAATAATCTGAATACTGCTATTTCGAATATAAAACCGCAATACACCGTTGGTAATCAGTTAATTTACAAATATGACACAGAAACCAGTTTTTGGGGTGGTAACGAGTATTTATTTTTTGAAAACAAAGATGTTAGAGCGGCAAATACAGGTATACAAAGTATCGATTTAAAAGATTTGTATCACAATTATTTATTTGCAAACTTTGAGAGAGCTACCAGACCATATACCTACAATCCAGATATTAATGGTAATTATGTGATTCTAAATATTGATGCAGAAAACCCCAGTATTGAGGCAGATTATGTGTGGATGCATTTTTCATTACTTCCTGTTGAGTCCTTAAAAAACAAAGACATTCATGTTTATGGTAATTTTAATAATTATGTTGTAGATGAAAGCACTAAAATGGTTTTTGATGAATCTCGCAACGTTTATACAAATGCCTTACTTCTAAAACAAGGCTTTTACAACTACAAATATATTGTTGCAAATAGCGACAAAAGTATTGATGAAGGCGCTATTAGCGGGAACTTTTATCAAACAGAAAACAATTATAAAGTCATTGTATATTATAGAGATTTAGGAGGGCGATACGATAAAATTATTGGACTTGGGGAAGGAAGCTCAGTTAACATTTCAAACTAATAATCGTGCTTTTTAACTAGTTTTTTAACCAAAGGCATTAAAAATTACCACTAACCACTTAATATTTACTATTTTAGCGCCCATTAAACACTTTGTATACTAATAGTTAACATGGTTCAACAAATAACAAGAGGCATAAAAATATCGGTGGTCACCACTTTTGAAGGCTCATTTTATAAAAATTATAAAATGCAGTATGCTTTTGGATACACCGTAACTATTGAAAACCAAAGTAAAGATTCCGTACAGCTTAACGCTCGCCATTGGGAAATTTTAGATGCTTTAAATAATATAGAAATAGTTTCTGGTGAAGGTGTTATTGGAAAAAAGCCAGTACTGAAACCAGGCGAGTCTCATACTTATACTTCTGGATGTTTGCTAACCTCTCCTTTTGGTGCCATGCAAGGGCATTATAATATGGTAAACTTTACAACTACAAAAAAGTTTCAGGTAACCATCCCTACTTTTAAGCTAAGTGCGCCTTTTGCAATAAACTAGATAATTTGATTTCTTTTTACCTAAGAACATTGTACAGTCCTGTCATTTCATAGTGAGAGAGGAACGACAGTATTAATCAATAACTCATAACTTAAATCGAGGGAAGACGGAACAGATTAAACGCCCCTAAGAAAACCTAAAAATCTTTTCTCCTTGCTTCACATGAAAGAATTGACAATTAGAGTAATGCACAAATTCAAACCCTAAATCATAATCAAATGAATCATCTTCAACAGCAAAAACAGCATCGACGTCTACATTGCCATAAGGAGAAATACGCCTAAACCGATATTCAAAATTATTATCGGTTTGATGTAATTCAAACCAGGCTCCAGCAGCAATGCCAGAGAGCCATTGCGCTTTTTCATGCACCCCTTCAACAAGCCTAGGCTCTAAAGTCCCAATAAAAGACGGTTTATGATCTTTTAATTTATCTAAAAAACAACGAATATTTTCACTCTTTTGAGAGCCTTTAAACTCTGAAATATGGCCTGTTTCTGAAACTTCAAAAGCATGGTTTTCCGTATTTGCCAAAAGGACGTTACCAACAGTACTAGGCGTAAACCATTTAGAGTTCTTTAACTTCTTTTTAATATCCAAATCGGTAACTGAAGCTATTAAACTATCTGTCACAAAACGTGCGCAATTGCATGCCCGCTTCTTAAAAGCTGCATAATAGATAAACCCACGCTTTTGCATTTTAGTAATATGCGTTCGTGCTTTTTTATAATCAACGGTATTACAAACTGATGCTACCAGCTTACCGTCTCCGTGGGTTAATTTAGGATGGGTTCCTAAAAACTCTAAAATATCGTTTAAGTTTTTAATGGTATCATTTTCAATCTCCGCCTTAATTGGAAAATCCAATTCATTATCCGTATCTCTTCCTCGGACTCGTCCGTTGGGCTCTGATGTGATGTAACGTCCAAAATCATGATATTCTAAAACACCTGTTTTTTTATCAATCAATACTAAAGCAGCATGACCTGCCCTCAAATAATTCTTTTTACCTACACCTAGAAATCTTAAATAAGGCGAGAACCATTCCTCAGAAACCATAACAATAGTATCTGGATACGCTAACGTTAAAATAATACCTGTGTTATCCATTTACAACTTCTGGAAGATTCAATGTTTTAGTTGTAATTGTTTTATTATGGAGACTCTCATATCGCATCGTTACGGAATCGGTTTCTTTTACTACCTGTGTAACACTAGTTGTCTTAACAAACCCACGATTCATTATAACTCCAAAATCGTCATTATCCCCTCCTGCTGTTTTATGAAATTTCAATAAAGAAACAGCATCTAATTCATTATCATTTATAAATGACTCAAACCAGCTTAACCTTTCTCTCTTCATCTCATCCGTATACAATGTGGAAGACGACCAAATTTTTGGCTCGTTTGGTAATTTCTTAAAATACTTATTCTCTCCATCCCAAACTAATTCATAAAATTTCAAAGTAGTACTCCAATCTGCAATAATTATAGTGAATGGTTCTATATCTCTAAGGTCATAAGTTTCAATTGTAGCTTCTATGTCATCAGAGATCATAAAGTCTTTTGCAACCACACCTCTACTCTTTCTATAACTCGATTTACGTTCGTGTAATTTAAACCCGCCGTTCAATACACAAACTACTCTGTTTTTTTCGCTCAAACCAATCCATGTACCTCCAGCCACTTTATCTTTAGGAAATAATGTTTTAACACCATGAGTCATATAAAAATCTGGCTCGATAGATATTCTATCTGGTGCTTCATCTCTATTGGAAGTTAAAACAAATCCATTACCAGCCTTCGGAATAATTGTTACTGTACACATAAAATCTGTAGTCTAAATACGGTTAGGCAACTTACAAAAAATAAACAAATTTTAACTCCTTTTTAAACATTGTTAGTCATTGAAGTCATTAAATTATTCGTAAATTTGCACCTCATTTAATGAAAATTCAATAACAAAAAATACAAAAACCATGGGAAAAGGCTTTTTCAACGTACCTGTAGCCATTAACGAACCTGTAAAAAGTTACGCTCCTGGATCTCCAGAACGGGAAGCGGTACTAAAAGCATATAAAGAAATGTTTAATAGTCAAATTGACGTTCCATTATATATAAACGGAAAAGACATAGAAACTGGTAATACCAGAACCATGTCACCTCCACATGACCATAAACACGTTGTTGGGACGTATCATCTAGCTGAAAAATCACATATTGATGCCGCTATTTCTACAGCCTTAGAAGCAAGAAAGAACTGGTCTCAAATGCCATGGGAACAACGTGCCGGGATTTTCTTAAAAGCAGCCGAATTAATTGCTGGTCCTTACAGAGCAAAGATTAATGCTGCAACCATGATTGCACAATCTAAAACAATTCATCAGGCAGAAATTGACGCTGCATGTGAGTTTATCGATTTCTTACGTTTTAATGTACAGTTTATGACTGACATTTACATGGAGCAACCAGAAAGTACAAGTGACGCTTGGAATCGAATTGAGTACAGACCTCTTGAAGGATTTACTTATGCTGTAACACCTTTTAACTTTACTGCTATTGCTGGAAATTTACCTGCATGTATGGCATTGATGGGTAACGTTGTTGTTTGGAAACCTAGTGATAGCCAAGTATATTCTGCTAAAGTGATTATGGATGTTTTTGAAGAAGCTGGTGTTCCTCCTGGTGTTATCAATGTTGTTTTTGGTGATCCTGTAATGATAACGAATACCGTTATGGCTAGTCCGGACTTTTCTGGCCTACACTTTACGGGTTCTACCTTTATTTTTAAAGAACTTTGGAAACAAATAGGGAATAACATCCACAACTATAAAACATACCCTAGAATTGTTGGAGAAACTGGTGGTAAAGATTTTATCGTTGCTCATAAATCTGCTAAAGCAAAACAAGTAGCTACTGCGATAGTGCGTGGTGCTTTTGAATTCCAAGGACAAAAATGTAGCGCTGCTTCAAGAGCCTATATTCCACAAAGCTTATGGGGTGATGTAAAAAACATGGTTATAGAAGATGTAAAGTCTTTTAAAATGGGATCTCCAGAAGACATGAGTAACTTTATTACTGCTGTGATACATGAAGGTTCTTTTGATAAATTAGCAAAATATATTGATCAGGCGAAAGCTGATAGCGATGCCGAAATTATTGTTGGAGGGCATTACGATAAAAGCAAAGGATATTTTATAGAACCTACCGTTATTGTAACTACAAATCCTAAATATACCACCATGTGTACTGAGCTATTTGGTCCTGTAATTACTATTTATGTATACGAAGATGACGCTTACGCGGAAACTTTAAAATTAGTAGATGAAACCAGTGAATATGCTTTAACTGGTGCTATATTATCTACTGATAGATATGCAGTAACACAAGCAACTGAAGCCTTACAAAACGCTGCTGGAAACTTCTATATTAATGACAAACCAACGGGTGCTGTTGTTGGACAACAACCTTTTGGTGGTGCCAGAGCTTCTGGAACTAACGATAAAGCAGGTAGTGCGCAAAACTTATTACGTTGGGTATCTCCTAGAATGATAAAAGAAACGTTTGTAACCCCTACGGATTATCGTTATCCGTTTTTGGGTGAGTAAAATTCCTGCGACTTGCGCTGGACTTGTTTCAGTAAGACAGGAATCTCATAATCGAGAAACTTATATTTACAAAAGAGGCTGTCTAGAAGCTAAGATAGCCTCTTTTTTGTTTTATGACCTTTTATAATAGAGATTGTTACATTTGTAAGAAAAATTATCTAAATTCGTTTAACGTCTGATATAAAATATTAAAACGATTTTATATCATGTCGTTGCGTGTAATTCCCAAAAATTAGTGCTGAAATGAAAAAACCGACATATAAATATCCCGATTTTGTAACAAAAGTGGAATTAAAAAGCGAAAACGGAAAGCGATATTGGTTGAATTTGGTAATTGACAAAAACAAGTCAGGAGGAATTACTATCATACTCAAAAACCCGAGTCGAGCGGACAAACTGATTTCGGACAAAACGGTTTTTAACGTCTCTAATTATATTTATAGAAACCGAGAAAAATACTCGGAATTGGAAAATGTGGGGCAAATTACAATCCTAAACCTAATACCAAATTATTTGACCGACTCGAACGGGCTCAAAGAATTTAAAGAAACGATAGTTAACCAAGAAAACATTTGGGCTTTAAACAAGTTTTGCCAAAAGAATAAAAACGTAATCATTGCGTGGGGAAATCACCCAATCGGACTTTATCATGAATACGAACAATTAAAAACGGAAGTGAAAAAAATATTAACAGGAAATAAAAATCAAGTTTTTTATGTGGATAGACTGACTAACGCTGGAAATCCAAAACACGGACAAGTTTGGGGGTATGAAAATAAATTAAAAAAACTAACTGAATTTTAAGTCGATTAATGAAAAAGCAATTATTTTATTCTCAACACTTTTAAGGATTGAATCAACTTACATTAGTTACGTTAAGCTTAAACAGGAGATTCCTGCCTTCGCAGGAATTTTGTTAAATTTGAAAATAATGTCCCCTTTTCTAATTTAGCAAACGTCTTAAGTATATAAATATTAAAAATATTATAATTATGAAAGAATTTATGATGATTTTCATTGGTGCAGATTACACCGATCTTGGTTTATCTCCAGAAGAACTTCAAAACAGAATGGGCAAATGGTTTTCATGGAATGACAAAATGGAAAAAGCGGGTATTCTTCGAGGCGGGAATGCTTTAACTCCAGCGATCCGCCGTGTTGTTGGAGCAAACAGAACGGTAACTGATCTTACTTCGGCAGAAGTTAAAGAAATTGTTGGGGGCTATTATATCGTTGAAACTACCGATTTTGATGCCGTTCAAAAAATCGCTGAAGATTATCCTGATTATGATCTTGGAGGTACTGTTGAAATTCGTGAAATCATGGTATTTGATCGCTAATGGAAAAAAAACTTATAGACCATTTATTCCGCTACCATAGCGGGAAAATGGTCTCTGTTTTAACTCGGATTTTTGGACTTTCAAATCTTGAAATCATTGAAGATGCGGTTCAGGACACGTTTATTAAAGCAAGTATATCTTGGCGTACAAAACAACCTGACAACCCCGAAGCATGGCTAACCCAAGCCGCTAAAAATAGAATTTTAGATATTTTCAGAAAATTAAATACTGAAAAAAAACACCTTCCAAACATTATTCATGGCACCAATGCCATAGCTATAAACGAGCTTTTCTTAGACACTGAAATTGAAGACTCACAGCTTCGTATGATTTTTACGGCTTGTCATCCCAAATTAGACCCCAGAGACCGTATTTCTTTTGCTTTAAAAACGGTTTCCGGATTCAGTATTAAAGAAATAGCTTCTGCTTTACTAACTAAAGAAGATAGTATAAAAAAAAGGCTTACTCGTGCTCGTAAATCTATACAACAATCCCAATTAAAATTCCAAATCCCACAAGGCCCCTCATTACCTCAACGATTGGAAAGTGTTATGGAAGTGTTATACCTTATTTTTAATGAGGGATTTCATTCTAATAGAAAAGATACACTTATTAGAAAAGAATTGTGCGGAGAAGCCATGCGCTTGTGTAAAATGCTTCTTAAAAATAAACACACACGCACTCCTGAGGTTTATGCCTTGTTTGCTTTAATGTGTTTTCATTCGGCTCGTATTGAAACCAAAACCAATGCTGATGATGAACTTCTAGATTTAAAAACCCAAGATAGAAGTCAGTGGCATTTTCCTTTAATAAACTTAGGTAATAAAATGATGAATAAAGCTGTTGACACATCAACATTCTCTTGTTATCACTACGAAGCTGCTATTGCTGTCGAACATTTACGTGCACGCCGTTTTGAAGATACTAATTGGGGCAAAATACTTCATTGGTACGAATGTCTTCATGCTATTCAACCCATGCCTATTCATCTGCTAACAATGGCTGTTGTTTGCCTACAAAATAAAGACTACGAAACTTCTAAAAAATATCTTGATCAAATTAAACCTGAAGATTTTGTTCAAAGGGCTTACTTATATCATGGTACTTTATCGGATTACTATTATGCCACAAATAATCTCGAAAAAGCCATTAAACATATTGATTATGCTATAAATATGGTCACTAATAAATTTGAAAAAAGTTATTTACAGAAAAAGAAATCGGATTTATTATTTTCTAAAAACTAACCCATTATACTTGATAAATTAACGCATTACTATTCCAGCACAACCTTTTTGTTGGTAGTACCTTTTTCCGTATGCAACCTAATAATATATGTTCCGTGATTTCCAATCACTGGCATGGATAGGTATTCTTTATTTGTTTTCAGGTTTAAAGTTTTTATGTTCTGACCAAGCATATTATATAATGATATACTTGAGACATATACGTTATCTTTATTAACTATTTTTATTTCAGAAGTTTTCGAATCATGGTAAACAATCAGTCCATAAGCATTCTCTTGAATATCATCTGTAGATAATAACTGATTTGAATCGTTTTCTTGAAAAACCAATTGGAACCTATCTTTATACTCACCAGCATCTAAATAAATTTCAAATGGAGAATTATTAATTTTATAAATCTCACCTGTTAGCTTATCATTAATATAAAGAGAAACATCTGAATCTAAATTTTCAATAGCATCCACCTTAATATTTGCCAACCCTGATTCTTTAACAATTAAACCCAATGAAAATTCTTTTGTTATATCAAAATTATTAACCCCCTGTATTACAAACTTATTGCCATTGAAATCCCAATACATATCCTCTTCATTGACATCAACCATAAAGGCATCGTATCCCAAATCAAATTCATCAGAGGCATTAACATTGAAACCCAAAACAATTTGCCTGTGATAGCCTAAGGGGGAATCATACATTAATCGGATAGTTGGAGCGGCATCTTCATTATTTTTGTTTACAGTACTATCTCCCTTAGTTCTTGAAGGCTTTAAAAATACCGAGGTGCTACTCGATGCTTCCGTAACAAACGCTCGTTGACTATTCTTAAATACAATATCCCCTCCATCTACGGTCGCTATTGGTGTAGCAGGATCATTATCATTGTTAAACCCATCAATTTTTGTTGACACAAAGAAGCCTTGATTTACTGGAATGTATTGTCCCGGAACTTTAGTTCCTGTAGATAAATTGTTATTGATTCGGGCATCGTTAGAGATAGCTGCTGCACCTCCTGTTAAATTTCGTGTAGCATAACCTCCGACATAATCTCGTAAATTATGCGAGTTTTCTTCTCCAAAATGATCCCAAAAATACAATGCGCCATTAATAACAGTTCCCGTATTATTATTACCGCCATCTGCGACACCTAAATTATCTAAAATAAATTCGGTAGCATCTATAGCAGATGGGTACGGGTTTCCTATTAAACGTTCTACATCATCTGTTCCTGATATTTTATTCAATTCTAAAGTAATGTCACCATTATTAGGCAAGCCTTCAAATACATAATTTTGTTGTAGTGAAAGTGAAACTGCTCCCGAGGTTCCTTTCATTGTAAATCCTTCCCCTGGAAGCAAGGATGATGTCTCATCTATCTTTTCCCAAGCACCATAATCGTCCTCTGGACCATAGAATTTATACAACCAATAATTACTGATCGTTCTTGGAGAGCCCGGTGGTGGTATGGTACCACTTCCATTAGGTGACGAAGTATATAAAAGGTCTTGATAAATTCCGGAATTCGTTCCATCATTCAAAACACCTGAGATGGTATGATTACTATTGGTGCTAGACACACCTGTTCCTCTTGTTACCGTATTACCTGCAATAGGACCTACCGAAGATGACCAATAATTATAATTAAACCCATTGGCCGTTCCTTGTTGATCTCGTTCTATGTAGCCACCACTGTCTGCATCAATAATACTGCCTTCCGTTTGTACTAATTGGGACTCTCCTACTAAATCTATAACGCCATCTAATTCCAAATAGTGAGAAATGGTTAACCCTTGTCCTGAATTTGTTTCATTTTGAGCCTCACCAGGGTCTGCAATAGTTATAGTTCCTGCGGTTTGTATCAACCCTAAAAGAGAAATATCCCTATCTCCCGAAGTAATATTATGAGATGTTTCAACAATGTTCCAGTCTATCACTGTTGAACCATCCAGACTTAAAGAGTTTGGCAGGACTTGATCTACATTATTGCTCCAAGTTCCTGGTGTATCCCATGCGCCATCTGCAGCAGAAATATAAGGCAATGGCGTACTTTGTGTGCCTACTATAGATTTATTTTTGTTTAAATATTTTAAGCGTAAAAAGAAACGATCATCTGTTAATCCTTCAACAGTCGATCCATAAAAGGAGTTAAAATCATAATAGACCCTTAAATGACTCCATGATATGGATACAACCTCATTACTTGCTGCTGCATGAGGCACTATTTTACCGCTAGTATAATCCGTACCACTAATATCAAATCGTTCTAACTCCTGATTCATCAAATAACGTACTTGATCCTGAGAAAGTGCCAAATCCCACACATATACCTCATCAATATCCCCTAAAAGCGGATTAATCACATTATTTTTATCAATATAAACGGCTCCAATAGAGTAATTATTAAAGTTTGGAGACGGGTGTACTACATCTTGTACAGACTTATCCAAAACACCATCTACATACATCAAAACAGTTCCACTATCATATATAAAAGCCGTATGGTGCCATTTCCCATCATCAACATCCATATTAGAAGTAAATTTTGGGGTGACTGCATCATCTATATAAACTTCTATATTTCCAGAAGTATTAAGTCGTATTTGCAATTTTTCTCCTTTTGCCATAACTGTTCTGTTACTGGCATTTGCAGCACATTTTATCCAGGCAGAAATTGAAAAAGAATCCACACTTAAGTTAAGGCTAAATTCGCCTACTAAATAATCACCAGAGGCAATACTCACCGAATGATTTTCTGTCAAATTAGGCACCTTTCCAAAGGTAAAATACTTGGTTCCATCAAAATCGTACCAAGTTTCAAGATTAGAACCTCCGTCCGACCTCAAAGGAATCACATCAATAATATCTGCATTTGCAAAATTCGGATCATCGGCAACTATTAAAGCATATTCCTCAGTTGCCGTTTTAGAAAAACCACTAAACGCCGCAGTTGGAATAGAAACATATACGATTTCTACATCTCCGTTAACATCTTCATTCGATTCTATAATTTTCCATTTTCTGTCTATTCGTGTTAGAGATGTTGTAATTCCAGAAGCAATAGTAACGGTATTTGTATCAGTACCAGTAAATGGCCCATTATTATTTCCCCATACCAAAAAATCGCCATCTTCTTTAAATTCATTAGCATTTGCACTATTAGTAGAAAAAAGCCCCCCTAAACCTATACATACATCATTTAATATATTTAATGTTTTTGATTGTTTTTGATTCAAATCGGATATAGAATCTCGACCAATACCTGCTACATCATAATTATAACCAGCATTCGCTACGATATCCCATACCTTGGTATCAAATGAATTGATATAATCTTTCTGAGCTTCTGTTGATCCTCCTAGAGTAATACCATATTTTATTGCTAAATACGACTCTATTTTTTGTCTATCTGCATCTGTTACACGTTCTGCAAACGTAAAAATTTCTGCAATCCTACCATTTAAACTTCCTTGTACATCAAAATTTCTACCAATCCAATACTCTGTACCTAATATTGGAGGTCCTGGTGCTCCTACATTTGCAAAAGCAATATCGTTTACAGAAGATGTTGTTAGTAAATTAGAATTATATAAAATATCCTGTCCTGTTGGAGAAGAAGCTGCATTATTTCTTACGTTTATAATCCCTGCGTTAGAATACGAAGCACTTATTTCTGCCTCTCCATTATAACTTAATCCTCCTGGAATGTCTTGATTATATGATAAGGTTTCGTTGGTAAATTCGGTTGAATAATCACCAAATCCAACACCGGTCATATCCCCTGCACTTCCTGATGATATACCTGCAAAAATAGTGTTCCTGGTTGATGCACTTGTCATTGTCGCATCTGGAATCATAACAATAAAAATATCCTGACTATAAAAACCATTCGTAGTATTGTACAAATATTGTTCAATAGTGGTTCCGTTATTTTCAAACTCAATAACTGGATTGAAATTTATATTGTCTGCTTCTGTATCTAAATAAGTGGGTTGATTTACTGCAACTGGTTGAATAGCATCTTTACCATTGGTTCCTAAATCATGCCATTCTGAAACTTTGGAGCTTGATTCAACAATTCCTCTTGTTGACTTTAACCATAATCTGAAATCGGCTGTAATCCCACCCGGGCCAGGAATATTCTCATTAAACATTTCCGAATCAACCACAAAAGTAAATGTTGTATTATCGCTATTAGCTATGCTAATCGTTGCACTTTGCACGCCAGTCCCTCCAACAGGAGCTGTAAAGGTGACATCAAAAACAATGCCTCCGTAAGGGGCTATATCATAGGGTATTGGAAACGGTGAAGACGTCACAAAATCGACATTAGAACTAGTTAGTGAACTTATATTTAAATCACAACTACCAATATTAGAAATAGCATACCTTCTGGTAATAGCTGATCCTTCATCTACAATACCAAAATAAGTGCCATTAGTGTCTGAGGTTGTTGTATCTCCATGATAAATATCGGCATAAGGAGTCCCACCCAAAACAAATATTTCTGGAGCGGAGTTTACCTGTAATGTAAATGTAAAATCAGATTGGTCTTTAATTTCAATGGTAATCAATGTACTTGTTGTAGTACAATTAGGGCTTATGTTTTCAATTTCGAAGTCCAACTCCTTTTTCCCACCTGGACAACCTGAAGGTTTAATGTTTTTTTTAGGGTCTCCAGGATCTATGTTAAAATCTGTGGTATTTGCTATATCTACACCCTTGATTTTTAAATTATCACAATTCCCACCTTCTATGTTTGTAATTCTAAAATCAAGGCTATTCCCCGCATTGATGGTAACCGTAGAGCCATCTGTCACTGTGGAGCCACCAATAATTTCAACTTGTATAACCTGAGCATTACTAAAAATACTTAGCAAGCAAAATAACATAACAAGTTTAAGCTTTATAATAGCCAAGTTACAAGTTTGGATATTTTTCATTTCTTAAAATTTAAGTCCGATATTTCATCGATGAAATGACATATTTATCCGATAAATGTAGTATTTTATTATTTAAAAACAAATAAAATCTTACATAAAATGATTTTTGTCATTTTTTTTTGCAGTGAAAAATTGCAATCATTTACAAAAAAATTCTCTTTTCTTTTAAAATTATATTACATTTATTATTAAAAAAGCGGCATATTATTTGTTGACTAAATTGAATATGAAAAAATATATTATTTTAATATTAAGTCTAATTCCGTTACTCACATATTCTCAAGCCAATAAGTTCTATAGAAAAGCTATAAGAGAAACCGATTTAAATGAAAAAATAAACCTCTTTACCAAAGCTTTAGAATTAGATTCCAAAAACTTAGATGCTTATTTCTATCGTGGTATTGCAAAAAATGATTTAGGAGATTATCATGGTGCCATTGTTGATTATTCTAAGATTATTGTACTAAAACCTGATGCTGATACTTATTATAATAGAGGAAATTCCAGATACAGTTTAAAAGATTTTGTTGGTGCCAAAAATGATTATAGCAAATCCTTTGAATTAGATTCCACCTTCATTGATGCCTTGTATAGTCTTGGCTGTGTAAAATACGATTTAGGAGAATATAAAGACGCTATAAAAGATTTTAGTAAGGTTATAAAAGCGGTTCCCAATCAGCCAAAAACATACACTTTAAGAGCTGCTGCACATAAAGCTTTGAAAGCATACAAAAAAGCATTAAAAGATTATTCTTTAGCTATTATAGCAGAACCAAGTGCTCATAACTTCTATAACAGAGGCGTATTTTATATGGAGATTAATTATTACCAAAAAGCTAACACCGATCTGTCTACTGCATTAAGAATCAATAGAAATAATACATATGCATACTTTTATAGAGGGGTATCTTATTTATTATTAGGTAAATTTAATACTGCCATTTCAGATTTTTCTACAGCATTGAAATTTGATACTACAGATTTTGATGCACTCCTTGGCCTGTCATTAGCTTATTACAAAATTGGAGACATTCCTAATGCTAAATTGAATTTGCAAAAGGCAAAATCTATACTATCTCCAGAAAAAGACATAGAGTCTATAGATTTATTTGCTAATACCTATTGGTTTCAAAATCAGTATTTTTATTTTAATAATAATATGAATCCCATATTAAAATTATAGTTCAGGGGCTACCCTTTGTATTTTAATGGCAAGTGCACCACTTTCTTGGTTTCAAAAAAAACCTCTGTATAAAAATCACTTATATTATAAATAGTTACTGTTTTATAATCCTGAAGTTCTTCGCTTAAATCACCGCCTTTTAAGTATAAAATACCGTTTTTTAGGTCGTGATTTTGTTGTTTCGTAATTTTTCCTTTAACCCAATGCACAAAAGTCGGCATAGCTGCCACTGCACGACTTACAATAAAATCATAAGTATCTTTAATATCTTCTACACGACTATGTGTGGTTTTTATATTAGTCAACCCCAAACCTTCAACAACCTCATTAACCACTTTCAATTTTTTAGCAATGCTATCTACCAAATGAAAAGAACATTCAGGAAACAAAATAGCCAAAGGGACACCTGGAAACCCTCCGCCAGTACCAACATCAAGGATTTTACTATCAGTTTTAAACTTCAAAACCTTTGCTATAGCCAAAGCGTGTAAAACATGGCGTAAATAAAGCTCATCAATATCTTTACGAGACACCACATTAATCTTTAAATTCCAATCCTGATAAAGTGTTTCTAACTTTTCAAACTTTGAAATCTGATCGTCTGTAAGCTCGGGGAAATATTTTAAAATTAGCTCCATAGGTGTTAAATTTTCAACAAAAATATACTTTTTCTGTGCATATTTTTACAAAAAAACGTTATTACTTAAGTTGGTTTATACTTATCTTTGTACGGTATATAACAATTGGAATTTATTCCTTATACCTGTTCTGATTTAAATTTGTCCATAAGAAAAATGAAAGATTTTTGCTTTAGACGAAAAAGAAAAGTCAGGCATAGCCTTAGCTATGGCTTTCTTTTATTTTGAAGTATTAAGTAAAAAGAGACTTTTTTATTGAGGAAATTTAAGTTGGAAATGGTATAATTTATATTTTAAATTAGTAGCATGAGCAAACAAGCATTAACGTTCTCAAGAAATGATTCTGCTAAGTTTTTTAAAACACTTAATAAACGTGTTAACAATTACTTTAAAGAGAATAATATAAAACGCACAGGAAACTGGAAACTATACACGAAAGCCATAGTGATGTTTTCATTACTTATAGTACCTGTGGTATTAATTTTCACAGTGGACTTACCAAGCTGGGTTCAAGTTATTTGCATGATGGTTGTAGGAGTAGGTATGGCTGGTGTTGGCATGAATGTTATGCACGATGCAAATCACGGCTCTTTTTCAAGTAAGAAATGGGTTAATAAATTAATGGGGAGTAGCATCTACATTTTAGCCGGAAATGATTATAATTGGAAAGTACAGCACAATGTTTTGCATCATACTTATACAAACATTCAAGGTCATGATGAGGACATAGATGCTGGTCGAATTATACGCTTTTCCAAGCATACAAAATGGCTTAAAATTCATAAATACCAAAGGTATTATGCTTTCTTTTTATACGGTTTACTAACTGTAAATTGGGCCATTACTACAGATTTTAAACAGACATTTGTGTATTTAAAAAGGAAATTATCTTACGGTAAATTCCCTAATCCTGCAACGCAGTGGACCAAATTAATTGTTGGTAAAATTATATATTATGCTATTTGGGTTGTTTTACCATTAGCATTAGGCTTTACCTGGTGGCAAGTTTTAATAGGCTTCTTTATTATGCATTATACTGCTGGAATTATTTTAAGTGTTATTTTCCAATTAGCACATGTTATGCCTAATACAGACATGCCTTTACCAGACGAAAACGGTAACATGAAAAACACCTGGGCCATTCATCAATTATTTACAACCTCAAATTTTTCTCCTAAAAGTTGGTTGGTAGAATTCTATACTGGTGGGTTAAACCGACAAGTTGAGCATCACTTATTTGCTCAAATTAGTCACATTCATTATAACAGAATAGCGAAAATAGTTAAAGAAACAGCTAAAGAGTTTAGCTTACCTTACAATGAATATGATACTATTTGGAAAGCTATTTCTGAACATTACAACCAATTAAAGGTATTAGGAAGAAAACCTAGTTTAGCCTAAAATTCACATTTTACATACAACAACACATAAAAAAATGAACTTATTATCAGATAGAATTTTAAACATGTCTACATCTGCCACTCTAGCTATGGCTGCAAAGGCAAGAGAACTTAGAGGTGAAGGAAAAGATATCATTGGCTTAAGCCTTGGAGAACCAGACTTTAATACTCCAGATTTTATTAAAGATGCTGCGATTCAAGCTATAAACGACAATTACAATTCATACTCTCCTGTTGATGGATATGTAGAATTAAAACAAGCTATTATTACAAAATTTAAACGTGATAATAACTTAACATATACCTTACCTCAAATAGTTGTATCTACAGGTGCTAAACAATGCTTAGCAAATATTGCTGCCGTAATGTTAAACAAAGGTGATGAAGTTCTTTTACCTTGTCCTTACTGGGTTAGCTATTCTGATATTGTAAAATTAAATGATGGGGTTCCTGTAGAGGTTAAAACATCTATTGAAACTGATTTTAAAGTAACACCTGAGCAGCTTGAAGCAGCCATAACCCCAAACACTAAAATGATGTGGTTTAGCTCGCCTTGTAATCCAAGTGGATCTGTATATAGCAAAGAAGAGTTAAGAGCATTAGCAGATGTCCTAGTTAAATATCCAAATATTTATGTTGTTTCCGATGAAATATATGAGCACATAAACTACGGAAAAGGACATGCAAGTATGGCTGAATTTGACGACATGTACGATCGTACTATTACTGTAAATGGTGTCTCAAAAGCATTTGCTATGACGGGATGGCGTATTGGGTTTATTGGTGCTACAGAAAAAATAGCGCGTGCTTGTAATAAAATGCAAGGTCAAACTACAAGTGGTGCCAACTGTATTGCCCAACAAGCTGTAATTACTGCGCTTAATGCATCTCCAAGTAAGGTAAAGTATATGATTGATGAATTTAAAATTCGTCGTGATTTAGTACTTGGTCTTTTAGGTGACATTGAAGGGTTTAATTCAAATACTCCTGAAGGGGCCTTTTATGTATTCCCAGATATTTCTTATTACTTTGGAAAAACATTACGAGGTAAAACAATAAATAACGCAACAGATTTTTCTCTATATTTATTAGAAGAAGCATTAGTTGCTACTGTAACTGGTGATGCTTTCGGTAATCCGAATTGTATACGGATTTCTTATGCAGCATCTCAAGAACAGATTATTGAAGCTATAAAACGTATTAAAGAAGTTGTGAGTTAAATAGCTTACCATTTCAAAAATATTCTTAAAGCCATGAATTAAATTCATGGCTTTTTTTTTATGCTAAAAATCGAGCATATTATGCCATTTCTTACTTATAATTTAATCCTATAGTCATATTAAGTTAAAACAAGAATGATACTATTGTAGGTTAAAATAGTCTAGATGCTAAAAAACCTCATTTCATTTATTATATCCATTTCATGTGTATTCGGGTGGTCGCAACATATTAAGTTTGAAAGTTTTGAAACGAGTTCTGGGCTGTCCAACAATTCGGTGATAGATATTGAAAATGACCCGGATGGGGGACTTTGGATTGCCACTTGGGATGGTTTAAACTATTATGATGGCTACGAATTTACAATTTATAAACATGACGTTAACGATAACACCTCAATCCCCGGCAACTATATCGTTAAATTAAAAAGGGACAACGCAGGTTTTATATGGATTTTCACTCGTGGGGGTCATGTAAGCAAATACATTGGAAATAATAAATTTCAAAACTTCAAATTTGATGAAGCTGTAAAAAGAATGGAGGTTTCCAAAAAAGGAAATATTAGTATTCAAACAGCAAGTAAAAATTATGAGTTTATCGATAAGACCTTTAAAGAAGCAACAGCTTTAGATATTAAGCGGTCAGATCAAAAAACACTTAAGGACATTCTTTTAAACAAATATCCAAATGTAATTATAAACGATATTCTTAAAGATAAATCTGGAAATATTTGGTACGCCACACGCACAAATGGTCTGTACATCATTCCTAATAATTCAGAAAACATTAACAATGAACAAATAGACCATTATACATATGATCAATATTCAAACTATAGCTTTAAAAGTAATGAAATAGAAAAATTACACGAAGATCTTTTTGGAAATATTTGGCTGGGACACAAAGATGGCGGGATTAGTATGGCTTATACTAATTCAGAACAAATAACATCAGTGACTCCCCACCCAAAAAAATTTCCTCATTTACCAAACGAAACGTTACGCGCCATTACGAAAGATTTAAAAGGAAATTTATGGTTAGGCTACTACACATCAGGGCTTTTCACATATAGTACAAAAACAAAATGTTTTATTAAATTCCATATAAATGAAGCCAAAACACAACCCGATTGGAATCGTATTAGAACACTTTTTACAGCATCAGATGGCACTATATGGGCAGGAAGTTATGCTGGACTTATTCACATAAAACAGGGGAGCTATTCATTATACAGTTCGAAAAACATCCCGGAATTGCCCAACAATAGAAACTATTCAATATATGAAGATACAAATAAGCAATTATGGATTGCTTGCTGGGGTGGTTTGGCTAAATTTAATATCAAAAAAAACCGTTTCGAAGTATTTAAAGGGCAGGAATCTTTAGTATCATTTAATATAAGAGATGTCAAAATAATAGATAATGAAGCGCTTATTGCAACAGAAAATAATGGGCTTATTATATTAAATCTATCTACAGGAAAACGAACAGCTATTACTACAAATCATGGGCTATTAGGCAACAGTATCTATTCTATTTATAAAGATCAGGAATCTGGGTTTTACTGGATTGCTTCTTTAGGAGGTGTGAGTATTTATGATAAAAACCGAGGTATTATTAAAAACATAACCGAGAAAGAAGGTTTACCAAGCCACTTGGTGTTTGGGATAATTGATAATAACGATAAAATTTGGATAAGTACCTCTAAGGGCATTGGCACGATAGATAAAAAAGATTTCTCTGTGTTTTCTATTAATCCAAAAGCAGGTTGGCAAGCTACAGAATTTTCAGAAGGTGCATATTATCAAGATTCTAAAGGAATGCTCTTCTTTGGAGGCATCAATGGCTTAAACTACTTTAAACCCAGTAGTATTAATTTTAAGAAAAATAATCCATTCTTAAAATTAATAATAGATGGCAATGAAAAATATTCAGACTTTATAGAAAAACGATATTCCAATAACAAACTAGAAGTAAAAATTAAGCCTATCATTTTTCCTAATCCAAAACATGCAAAAGTATTTTATAAACTTAATGATATTGATAAAGCATGGAAACTTTTAGATCCTTCACAACATATAACATATGAAAACTTACCTTCTGGCCATTATGAGTTTTGGGTAAAAAATGGCGTAGACGACTTAGAACCTTCAATGGTTTTATCATTAAAAATACTGAAGCCTTTTTATAAGATGGTATGGTTCTACATCTTGCTAATCGTTACCATTCTTTTAGCGTCCAGCTATATTGTATATGTACGAAATAAAGCTATTAGGGTTCAAAATAAAAAATTAGAAGAACTTATTGCCAAGCGCACATTAAAAATAGAACACCAAAAAGAAATTTTATTAACTAAAAACAACCTGTTGGATGAAAAAAATAAAGAAATCGTATTACAAAAAGAAAAGCTTTTAAAGCTTCATAACGATTTAAAGGATGAAGCTTTTGAAATTGAAAAGTTTAAAACCTTTGTTTTAAATGAGTTTAGAACGCCTATAACAGAAATTATTAAAACAGCTTACGATATTCAAAATACTCCCGAAATTAAGGATACATTACTTCATCAATCTGGAAAACTAATTAATTTGATTTCTGAATGGCACCATTTAGATCGCATTAAGGATATTGGTGACTACAAAGTAACATCCATAAATTTATTACCTATCGTTAAATACTTTATCGAAAAGATAAAAATGGTACTTCAGGCTTCTAAAATTAATTTTAACTGCGAAATTAGTTCAAAAATATCATGGGTAGAAATTGATATTTTAAGGTTTAAGCTACTCATGCAATATTTCTTTCATGATATTATAAAATATTCCGATTCAGAAAGTTCATTACAAATTATCATTAATTATGAAAATGATACATTAGATATTAAAATAACATCTAACAGCAGTACTTTAAAAAACAATTGGTACAATATTCAACACTATAGTCCCTATTTTAAAACTGTAAAAGTGCTGCTTAATGATTTGGATGCGAATATATCCAACCATATTCAAGAGTTTTTTAACACATCATTTTCAATTCCTGCAATTAAAGTGGATACGGATGTTGAAATTATACAAGCTGTTTCCTGGAAGCATCTCAATATTGATGATAAATCTTCTCTTGAAAAGGATAACACCATACTTGTCTACGGAAATGTAAACGATTTTGAAATCGTTAATCAATTATTGAATCATAATCAATATAATATCTTTTTTGAAAGTAATATCAATGATTTTCTATCGGCTATTAAAAATATCGACATTGATATTGTAGTTCTATATCAGACTGTTTTCTCTAACAAGCTCATTTCATTATTAAACAGCTTTAAAACACAAGCTAATCAACGAAAAACACCTATAGTTTACATTTCTGAAGATATTAATTATGAGTTACAAGAACAATCTGTAGAATTAGGGATAGATAGTGTTATACAATTACCCGCAAGTAAGACATATATTAACAAAAAGATAAAAACTCTTATAAAACAGAAAGATACTAAAAGTGATAATACATTACAGCAAGAAGTTTTTCAGATTCTAACAGACAAGAAAGAAGTATTAACCCCTAATGACAAGCTAATTAAAAAAAGTCTAAACATTGTAAAAGAACATTTGCATGATGCTTCGTTTAACGTAGAAAAATTAATAACACTACTGGAAATATCCAATATTAAATGTTATCGTTTATTTAAAGAAACTCTAAACCAATCCCCATCAGATGTTATCACTAAATTAAGACTGGAAAAGGCCTGCTATCTTTTAAAGACCAAAAATCTAAACATTTCTGAGGTTAGCTTTGAATGTGGTTATAACAATCCCAAATATTTCGGACGTCTATTTAAAAAACACTTCAACATAAGTCCAAAAGCTTTTAAAGAGCAACAAACAGAAAAAAATTATTAAGACCAGATTACTCTAATGTTATGATAATGTTACTGTAATAAAAGTGCTGTTTTTTTAAATATTCTATCACATAATTTGAAAGATTTGTGCCTCCTCTTGAAATAATTTTGCCCCCTAATCGGCACCCTATCAAATACATTTGAACAAACCAAAAAAAACAATTTAACATGATAAAAAAAATGTACTTTTTGCTTCTATTAAGTTTAGGGTTTGTGTCCTATACTTATGCGCAAACAACAATTAAGGGAACGGTAACATCTATTGATGGAATGCCTATCCCTGGAGTAACCATAATTCCTAACAACCAAACTAGTTTAGGAGTATCAACAGATTTTGATGGTGGCTTTAATTTACAAATTAGTGAAGCTAGTGGTGTTGTATCTTTTTCGGCTATAGGCTATGCTTCCAAAGCATTAAACTACAGTGGCAATGCAACGATTAATGTACAATTAGATGAATTGGTAAGTGCTTTAGATGAAGTGCTTCTTATTGGTTATGGATCTGCAAAAAAAGGAGATATTACCTCTGCCATTTCTAAAGTTGAAGATATTGAAACGATATCTAGCAGACCAGTATCTAATCTATCCGATTTTTTACAAGGGAATATACCAGGTGTTACTGTATTACAAAACGGTGGGGACCCAACTTCTGCTGGAAAAGTATCCATTAGAGGACTAGGCTCTATAAATCCTGGTTCTGAAAGTGTCTTAACAGTTGTTGATGGAGTGCCTTATTACGGCCCTGCTATAAACCCAAATGACATCGCTTCCGTTTCTGTTTTAAAAGATGCAGCAGCAGCTTCTATTTACGGTGCATTAGCCAGTTCTGGTGTTATCGTTATTGAAACAAAAAAAGGAAAAATAGGAAAGCCCAGAATTGCTATTGACACCTACACTGGATTTAAAAAAGCGACCAATTTACCTACTGCTTTGAATGCAGAGCAACAAGCTGATGTTTACAATATAGCGACTGACAATGCTGGAGCTCCAAGAATGTCTGCTCATGATGCTGCGCAAAACCCATGGGGACAAGTAACAAGAACCAATTGGGTAGATGAAATTTTTAGATCTGCAGTAACAACAAATGTAAATGCAAATGTTAGTGGTGCCGGAGATGGATATAACTATCTAACATCTTTTAGTTATAACACAACAGAAGGTGTGCTACAAGGAACAGATTTTGAACGTTACTCATTTAGAGTAAAGTCAGATTTTGACCTTTCAAAAAGATTAACCATTGGGGAAAATGTTTACTTTTCACAAAGCAATGCTATTGGTACCAATACTATAAATGGCTATTCAGGAACTATTATCAATGCTATTTATATGCCATCTGCTGCTCCTGTTTATGACGAAGAAGGGTTATTTCATGGTGTAGCACCTTTTGAGCTTATTAACTTTGCAGGTGCATATGGTGATGTTTACAATCCTATGGCTTTATTATTGGCTCCCACAAATAAAAGACCTTCTACCTATATAAATGCCAATGTCTATTTAGATTATGAAATCATTAATGGGTTAAACTTTAAAACAAACTTTACATATTCTATTTCGCATGATAAAAGTAAAAGATTTGTACCTATAAGACCAGAATTAGGTAGAACAAACCTTACCAATTCATTAACACAAAGTAATGCGACTACAAACAGATGGATTTGGGAGAACCAATTAATATACAAAAAGGCTTTCGGAAAACACAACTTAGATCTTACAGCGGTGTATTCTTCTCAATTTAAAGATTTTGAGTTTTTAAGTCAACGAGGAGAAGGGTTTAGTTCGGAAGACAGTTTCAATCAATATTTAGGAAATGCAAATGTTTTAAGAAACCCTCAATCGGCTGCACATGAAGATGCCCTAACATCAGTTATAGGTCGATTAATGTATAACTATAATAATAAATATTTTGCCAGCGGTAGTATTAGACGTGATGAAACATCAAGGCTATTTTTAGATAATCAATCGGATGTATTCTATTCAGCAACCCTAGGGTGGAAGATTTCTAATGAGTCATTCTTTAAAAGCGAACTTATAAATGATTTAAAATTCAGAGCTTCCTGGGGTCAAATAGGAAACATCAATTCAGTAAACTGGTATTCATTTAACGTACCATTAAGATCGGGAGATGAAATTATAGGAGAAGATGGCGCCCGAAATGACAAGTCTCTTTTTCAAGAATTACAATCAAATAAAAACTTAACATGGGAAACATCAGAGTCTATTAATTTTGGTCTGGATGCATCATTATTAAATAACGCTTTATCTTTTGTAGTTGACTATTTTGAAAAAAGAACCAAGGATATGCTTTTACCAGGAGCAAGAGACCCACACATCGGTCTAAACCCAGCACAGGTAAATGGTGGCGAAGTTTTAAATCAAGGGTTAGAATTTGCGATTAATTATAAAAATAACATTGGTGATCTTAATTATGGTATTCGTGCCAATGCTTTTGCTTTATTAAACAATGAAGTTGTTAATTTAGATGGTTATAGTGAGAGTGGATCCAATTTTGTATTACCTGGAAACAGTGATGACCATTGGGTCAGAGGTGGTGTCTTAAGACCCTTCAGATCTGAAATTGGAGAAGAATTATTTTCAAATTACTTAATCCCTTATTTGGGAATCTTCCAAAATCAAGCAGAAATTGATGCTTATGTTAAAGATGGTAATTTAATTCAACCTAATGCTGTACCTGGGGATTTTAAATTTCAGGATACGGATAATGACGGAGATATTGATGATGATGATAGAGTACACATGGGAAGTTATCAACCAAATTTGACATATAATTTTGCTTTTAATTTAGATTATAAAGGCTTTGATATGAATATGATTTTTCAAGGCGTTAGCGGATCCAAAGCGTTTAATGGCTATAAGTACACCACTTATAATGCAGCTTTACAAGGCTATAACCTAGACAGCAGAGTATTGAACGCATGGACACCTAGTAACACCAATACGGATATCCCTAGAATTTCAAGAAGTGATAACAACAACAACTTTGGTAGAAACTCCAGCTGGTACTTAGAAAATGCATCCTACCTAAGGTTAAAAAATGTAACTATAGGCTATAATCTCCCAGTAAAAATAATGAACCGATTTATAGAAGGGTCTTCTTTGCGTATATATTTATCTGCAGAAAACCTATTTACTATTACTGATTATTCTGGAATGGATCCTGAAGTTGGCGGAAAAGGACTTGATGTCGCTAAATACCCATTATCAAAAACATTTACAACAGGTTTATCTTTAAAATTATAGAATAAAGACCATTTAAATAGATCATAAAAATGAAAAAAACAATTATAAAATTTGCAATGGTTACATTATTTGTTACTGTGACCACACTAGGAATAGTTTCATGTTCCGATGACTTTACAAACCTAGAACCCATAGGTAGTGTCTCTTCAGGAAATTTTTGGAGAACAGAACAAGACGCCGTACAAGCATCAAATAGTTTGTATTCTGAAATGAAATCTCAAGATGTATTTGGTAGAGGGTTTTTCTGGTACATGAATGCTTCTGATGATATGATAACTGGGCGAATAAAATCGTATGCAGATAATGCTAAGAATTTCAATTTAACTGGAGGCGAAGGTGCTTTTAATAGTATATACATAAATACTTATAAAGTTATTCGCAGAGCAAATGATGTATTGGCTAATGTGCCAGATATGAACATTGATGAGCCTTTAAAAAACAGAATCTTAGGAGAAGCTTATTTTATGCGTGGGTTTAGTCATTTTTGGGTAGCTCATACTTATGGAGATCATGGGACAAATGGAGGGGTTCCAATTATAACTGTTGAGAATATGGACGATCCAGCAAGTAGTTTTTCACGCCCAGCAAGTGTTGTTGATAATTATGCTCAAATTGCTGAAGATTTAAAACAAGCAGCAGATCTATTACCATTATTTACCGGTTATAGTTCTGATGATTACGGAAGAGCACACAAAGATGCTGCACTGGCATATTTGGCAAAAACATATTTATATTGGGCACAATACGATAGCTCTAAATACGCAGATGCCGTAACCTATAGTGATGCCGTTACCAACTCTGGTTCTGGAAGAGCTCTGGTAAACACCAACAACCCTGCTTTAGATTATAGAATGTTACACAGTTCTTTAAGCAATTGGGGTAGTGAATACATCTGGTCTGCAAACTCTAGTGAAGAAGGAGGCAGTATTTTAACTGGCGTTATGTTAGAAAATAAAGGATGGGGTAAATATAACGGATGGGGCTACTTCCAGCCAACAGCTGAATTATACGATGCGTTTGAAGCTACAGATGTTAGAAGAAGCGTTACTATTTTAAAGTTTGGTGATGAGTTCCAATATTTTGGAGAAACCAGAAGATACCAATCTGAAAATTCACTATCAGGGTTTCAATTCAACAAGTACATGTACGAATTCCAATTTGCAGATGCCATTGGAAATACCGTAAACCCGAATGGAGACCATCCATCAACAGATTACAATGTTCCACTTCTACGTTATGCCGAAATTTTATTGATAAAAGCTGAAGCATTAATCATGCAAGGTCAAAATGGTGATATTCCTTTAAATATGGTAAGAGAAAGAGCTGGTTTAGCACCTATAACTAGTGCTACTATGGACGATTTAAAACAAGAGAGACGTGTAGAATTAGCTGGAGAATTTGCCAACAGACATTTCGATTTAATTCGCTGGGGAGATGCCGAAAGCGCCTATGCACAACCACTTCATGGAAGAATACATACAGACAGAGCAGATCCAGATTCCCCCTATACCATTCAGGAAGTTTGGCCAGCTAGAAATTTTAATCCAGATGTTATGCATATTTGGCCAATACCAAATACAGTAATAGAATCTTCTGGCATCCCACAAAATAAAGGATGGTAAAAAAATTGAGTTAGTTTAGTTTTTTTGTAATTAGTTTGTAAAGGGGTTATAACTTTTTAATAGCCCCTTTATTTTTATTATTTTATTCAAAAATAGTTACACAACGATCGTTTAATCAAAACCTATGTTATCAAATTTCAAAATATCTTTAAGTCTATTATTTTTAATAGTATCCAATGTATCAGTTTCACAAAACACCTATATACATTCCCATAATGATTATAAGCAAGACATCCCTTTTTGGCGGGCTTTAACCAGTGGGGCGAATTCAATAGAAATTGATGTTTTTTTGCAACAACAAAACTTATACGTTGCTCATAGTAAACAGGAAATAGCACCTAAAAGGACTATTGAATCTTTATACTTAAAACCTTTAAAGGTAGCATTGGAAATGAAACATCGAGAACATCAATCATTATATCTACTGATTGATATTAAATCGGAAGCAACCACAACATTAAACAAACTTATTACAGTACTAAAACGCTATCCTTCAATAATTAATAATAAAAACATTAAAATAATTATATCCGGAAATAGGCCCTTAGCTAAAGATTATAGTAAATATCCTGATTTTATTTTCTTCGATTGGCAAAAAGCAGAAAAACCCGAATCGTTTATTAACTGGGAAAAGGTTGCTATGATTAGTTTAGATTTTAAAGCATACTCCGGTTGGAATGGAAAAGGCAGGTTAACCCATAAAGATTATAATCAAGTGACAACTATCATCTCTAAAGCAAAGGCGACTAAAAAACCATTACGTTTTTGGGGAACACCAGATTCTAAATCTGCCTGGAAAGTTTTCTTAGAATTAGGTGTAGATATTATAAATACAGATAAACCATACGAATGTGTTAATTATATTGAATCTTTTCCAAATAGATTAATAACATCAACGACATCTTCTGAAGTATATATGCCCAGTTTTAAATCAGATCAAAAACAACTGCCTGTAAAAAACATCATCTTCTTAATTGGAGACGGTAATGGCTTAGCTCAAATATCTTCTGCTGTTTTAGCTAATAATGGGAAATTATCTTTAACTCAATTGAAAAGTATTGGGTTAATAAAAACACAATCCGCGGACGATTTTATTACAGATTCAGCCGCTGGCGGAACCGCTTTTGCTACAGGTGTAAAAACAAACAACAGGGCTATTGGCACGAATATTAATGGAGAATCAATAAAAAACATCACAGAAATATTGCATCATCGAGGCTTTTCTACTGGATGTATCACAACAGATGAAATTACTGGTGCTACGCCAGCATCATTTTATGCCCATCAAGCAGATCGATCTGACGTTAAAAACATATCCAACGACCTTATACATAGCAAATTGAACTTGTTTGTAGGCGGTGGCGGTTTTCATTTTAAAAACACAGCTTTAAATCAAAAATTCAAACTGTTATCATCTATTGAAAACATAAATACAAATCGGGAAGATAAAATTGGAGTTTTAGTTTCTAACGAAGGGATTCCTTCTGTAATAGGCGGCAGAGGAAACATGCTTGCTAATGCAACTAAATATGGGCTTCAATTTTTAAAGCAAAAGAAGAAACCTTTCTTTTTAATGGTAGAAGCTGCTCAAATTGATAGTTTTGGACACAGTAATAATACTGCCGGAATAATCTCTGAGACTATCGATTTTGATAAAGCCATAACAGAAGCACTGAAGTTTGCCGACAAAAACCCTGATACATTAGTAATCATTACGGCAGATCATGAAACGTCAGGTTTTAGTATTCCGCAAGGAAACCTTGAAAATCATGTTATAGAAGGCGATTTTACAACACATGATCATACAGGGACTATGGTACCTGTTTTTGCTTATGGCCCACAATCGCATTTGTTTTCAGGTGTATACGAGAATACAGAAATATTTCATAAAATACAGGAATGCTTGTTGAAAGAGTAACTAGAATCAAAAACCTAGGTTATAACAACCAATCTTATACAGGTAATAAAAAAGCAGCTTATAAGCTGCTTTTTTGCTATATCAAGTATAGAAAAGTTGATATTAGAATTAGAAATAATATAAAGCATAACATAGTTTTAATTCTAGTTTTTCTGTTCTCTTTTATGGTTCTATTTCTAATTTCTTTTAATTGTTCTGCGGTTGCTTTTGGAAACTTTGCTAATTTAACATTGCTGTAACTACCTCCTAAAGCACTTTTTTCTTTTCTTTTTGATAAAAGGCTTCTATTATTTTTTAAAGAATTAATAGCTGCCAGCATTGACCCTTCTCCTCCCATGGTTTCTAGTATTTATAATGACATTGTATTGAAATACATTCAACACATTTTAAAGTTTTTGCAATAAATTGACTGTTCAATAAAACAAGTCTATCGAAATTCAATTCAAAAAAATATAAAAGATTATTTTGAGGTTAGCTCAAAAGATCATCAGTTAACAATCGTAAAAAAGCTGCTTTAATATATGTAGTATTTCTTGTAAAAATGTTACAACTTTTATAAAAAATATCAAGAACTTATCTTGACTTTTTCTATTTACCTAGGCAAAGATTGCAATAATAATAGTCGTATAAGCAGATACTTTCAAAATAGTTTCTGCACCCGAAGTAAATCTACATCGACTACTTTTTAAACGTTGTTTAATCCCAAAAAGAGATTGTGAAGTTATATTACTCAAATTCTTTGTTACTAATTTCTTATAGTTAGAATTTAATATGCCTTCTGGCTCAGCATGTTGTACATAACCTTTGGGTTCAGGTAATGGCTCTAAATCTTGTTCTGTTAATAATAATTCCATAATACTTTTATTTAATTGGTTATACAAATACGACGTCTGAAACTTAAGATTGTTACATAGTATTACCTTACACCTCTCAATTACAAGCATTTAAAAAACACTTAAATACAATATGACGAAGTTTTTTAGCACGAAAAGTACTACATGAAAAGCCACTAATTTACATTAGTGGCTTACATAACAAACTTTTGCTTAAATTATGGAAATCAATATAATAGCCCTTATTGCCATGTAATAAGCAAACTACAAATGAATGTTTTTTATTTATAAATCCATTGTGGTTTTTCCACAAATTTTTATTACATTAATAATACTAGTGAAAACAATCTATATTTTTGAATATTGAATTAAAAAGAAATACCCTCTAACATGAATACGATAAGCATTAACCTACTTATTATAGAAGATTCTGCTATCATAGCAAATGCTTATAAAAACATACTCAATGAAATTGAAAACGTGACCTTTAATGTTACTTTTGCTAAGAATTGCGATGAGGCTATACATAAAATTCAACGAACAAAAACACAAATAGTACTTCTAGATCTCCAACTTCCTATTTCAAAAAACGAACGTTTTATTTGCGGGGAAGACTTAGGTCTTTTAATAAGAAAAGAATCTCCTGACACTAAGATATTAGTTTTAACATCGATTACAGATCAGACTAGAATTCAAAACGTTATCAATGAAATTCATCCGGAAGGTTTTATGATTAAATCTGACATTGATGGTATTGATTTAAAAAATGCGATTATATATACTTTAAAAGGTAGAATATATTATAGTAAAACCATTGAAGGTTATACTCGAAAAACATATGCAAACAGAATAACGATTGATGATTTTGACAGACAAATATTGTATCATTTATCTATGGGAGAAAAAACTAAAGATTTGTCAAATTTTATTCCGTTATCAACTCGAGCTATTGAGGTAAGAAAAACGAAATTAAAAACCTTATTAGATACTAAAAATAAAGAAAACTTCAATTTAGTAAAAGAAGCTAAAAAATTAGGTTTTATATAAACTCTCCTATCTGTTACGCCAAAAGAAAGGCGTAAGCAAAATAAGTACTGTAAAAAGTTCTAAACGACCGATAAGCATTAAAAAAGAAGCCCACCATTTTGCTAAAGAAGGTAATGCAGAATAGTTATTTACTGGTCCAAATTCTCCAAGTGCAGGCCCCACGTTTCCTAAACTGGAAGCCGCTAAACCTATTGCAGATTTAAAATCTATTTCAAACATGGAAAACCCTAAGGATCCAATAATAAACGATAACATATAAAGAATAAAAAATCCTAAAATATTAAATACAATATCCCCAGAAATGGCTCTTTTATTATAACGTACCGGCAAAATAGCATTTGGGTGTAGTGTCCGTTTAAATTCTAAAAAACCATTCTTTATCAATATTAAATGGCGCACGACCTTTACCCCTCCCGAAGTACTTCCTGCCGACCCTCCTAAAAACATAAGACCGAAAAAGAAAACCATTAAGAATGGTGTCCACATGGTATAATCTGCAGTTACAAAACCTGTAGTAGTAACAATAGCCAATACTTGAAACAAAGAGTGTCTAAATGCGCTTTCAGCTTCGCCCCAAACCATAGGGTGTGCAATAGAAGATGCAGATATATCTGCTCTAAAATATATAATTATAGCTGCTATTATTGTAAAAACCCCTACGAATTTGAAGTACAATTTAAACTCTTCATCTTTAATTATTTTCTGAACTTTTCCCTTAAAAGCGAAGTAACTCAAAACAAAATTGGTACCAGCCAAAAACATAAATAATATAATAATATATTGAATTACTGGCTCTCCATTCCAATAAGCTACACTAGCATTTTTAGTTGAAAAACCACCTGTAGACAAAGTACATAGCGAATGATTTATAGCATCAAAAAAAGACATGCCCGCTACACTTAACAGCAATGTTTCTGCGGCTGTATATCCAAAATAAATAAGCCATAAACGCTTGGCAGTATCTGTAATTCTAGGGTGTAATTTATCGGCACTAGGGCCTGGTGCTTCTGCTGCGAATAGCTGCATCCCACCAATTCCCAATAAAGGCAGTATGGCAATCGCTAAAACAATAATTCCCATACCTCCTATCCAATGCGTTAAACTACGCCAAAATAAAACACCTTTAGGTACGGCTTCAATATCGTTTAAAATAGAAGCTCCTGTAGTAGTAAAACCAGACATGGTTTCAAAAAAAGCGTTTGTAAAGCTTGGAATACTTTGTGTTAACACGTAAGGTAGAGTACCTGAAAGCGCCATAATGATCCAACCAAAAGAAACCACAATGTAGCCTTCCCGCTTATTCATTTCTTTTTTATGACGTCTTGTAAACACCATAGCTAAAAGACCCGCTATTAGTGTAAATATACCCGATAAAGATAATTGAAATGTAACCCCATCTTTGTAAAGAAAACTAACAAGAGCAGATACCAGCATAAAACCACCATTAAATAGCAGTAGTAATCCTAAGAAATGAAAAATTATTTTATAATTTAACTTCATCTTATTAAGCGCATCTTAACGAAATAATTTTTCGACACCTTTTATCGATTTAAGGAGACTACAAACCACAACTCTATCTCCTTCTCGAATTTTAAAATCTCCAAGAGCTATAACACCTAAACCGTTTCTAATAACCCCTCCAATAATGGCTGACCTTGGAAAATCGACATCCTTAATATACTTATTACAAATAGCTGAAGTAGGCTTTACTTCAAACTCTAGTAATTCAGCATTCATATTGTTAAGTTTTGTCATAGCAACAACCTCTCCTTTTCTTATATATCTAAATATATTGTTTGCAGCTAATAACTTTTTATTTATTAGTGTTTCAATACCAACAGAATGCGATAATTCAAAATAATCCATGTTTTCAACCAAAGCAACCGTTTTTTTAACACCCTTGGATTTCGCTACCAAACAAGACATGATGTTCGTTTCAGAGTTCCCTGCCACCGCTATAAAAGCATCCATTTCACTAATATTCTCTTCATCGAGCAAATCAACATTACGACCATCACTATGAATCACTAAAACATTTGGTAAATCATCAGCAATTTCAAAGGCACGCTCTTTATCTTCTTCAAATAATTTTACTTTAAGTCCTTTGTCGCTTAAATCTCTTGCCGATTTATAACCAATTTGACTACCCCCCAAAATCATCACATTCTTTATCTCTCTGTTTGATTTTCCTGTTAGTCTACAAAGTTCTTCACCACCTCCTTCTGATGTTACAAATACAACATTATCACCTCTTTTAAACTCTGTGCTTCCTCTTGGTATGATTGTATATTGGGTTCCGAATCGTTGAATTGCAATAGGAACAAAATGGATTTCCGGGAAAATTTTCGCAGCTTCTTTAACAGTCTTGCCAACAAATGAAGCCGATCTGGACAATGTTAAACCAACCATAGTAAGTGCACCTCCTTCAAACTCGTAAGTATCATTAAAAGACGATTGTTTTAAAGACACTTCTATTTCTGCTGCAGCTAAAGCTTCGGGAGAAATTAACTCATCAATACCAAACTTAGTAAAACCTACTTCGTCTTTGTAAGTTATAAATTCAGTATTAGAGATTCTAGCAATGGTTCGTTTAGCTCCTAATTGTTTGGCTAATACACATACAGTGATATTAGTTGTCTCAATTGCCGTAACAGCAATAAACAGGTCACAGTTATTTATGCGAGCTTCTTTTAAAATAGAGATTGAAGTAGTATCGCCTCTAATAACTTTGATATCCAAATGGGTATCAGCATAAGCTAAACTCTCTTTGTCTATATCTATTAATGTTATTTCTTGAGACTCGTAAGACAACAATTTTGCCAAATGAAATCCAACTTCACCAGCACCAGCTATGATTATTTTCATTATTCAATTATCACATAAAGTAGAGCAAATATACTATAAAATACATATTGCCACATGAGATATTATAAATATTAATATTTGTTATCTCTTTGATTATTGCTTTTCTAAAAGCTTATATTCTTCCAAACAATATTTGTCTCAATAATTTTGGCTGGGATGACCTTCATAATCTATTTTGCCTTAAATTATTATATTAAAGTAAAAATAAATTATGTAGGTTTGCCAAAAAATAATAGCATTGTCAAAAATTAAACCCTACAAAAACAGTGATTTAGGCAAAAAAGAACAAGTCACTAAAATGTTTGATACTATTTCTAAAGATTACGACGGCTTAAATCGTGTTATTTCTTTTGGAATAGATATTAAATGGCGAAAAAAAGTAGTAAAAATTGTTAAAGAAAATACCCCAGAAACTATTTTAGATATTGCTACAGGTACTGGAGATTTAGCCATTAATCTAGCTGAAACTAATGCCTCAAAAATTGTTGGCTTAGATATTAGCAGTGGTATGCTGGAAATAGGTAAAGAAAAAATAAAGAAAAAATCTTTAGAGTCTAAAATAGACATGGTTTTAGGTGATAGTGAAAATATGCCTTTTGAAGATAATTCTTTTGATGCGATTACAGTTGCCTTTGGTGTAAGGAATTTTGAAACCTTGGAAAATGGTTTAAAAGAAATCTTTAGAGTATTGAAACCAAATGGTACATTCGTAATATTAGAAACATCTATTCCTTCTAAAACGCCTTACAAACAAGGTTATAAATTTTACACAAAATATATTTTACCCCTTATTGGAAAGCTATTTTCAAAAGATAGAAGTGCTTATAAATATTTATGTGAATCTGCTTCTGTTTTTCCTTACGGAGAAGCTTTAAACAATATTTTACGTAAAATTGGGTTTATTAATGTTGAGGATTTTCCACAAACGTTTGGTGTGGCAACAATTTATAAATCATCTAAGTAATAAGTATGAAGCGGTTTTTTGTATTAATATCATTTTTATTCATCATACAAGCGTCTAATGCACAACTTTTTAGCAAAGAAAAAGTAACATATGATGCAAACCAAGGAAGAGGCTCTACAGATAATCGATTATTACGCTGGGGCTACTTTTTAGGAATCAATAGCTATGATTTTAATTTTGATTATAAAGAAGATTTACGTGATATTTATGTAAAAAAGAGCCCAGGTTTTAGTGTTGGTTTAATCGGAAATTTGCGTATTAATAGTTTTATTGATTTACGTTTTGAGCCTGGTTTATTAATTACAACCAGAGAGTTATATTATAGTCAAACACATTTTACCGGTACAAGCTTTAAAAGTTCAGATTTAATTAGAGAGGTTAAATCTACCTATGTGCATTTACCGCTTTTAGTAAAAATATCTACCAAACGCGTCAATAATTTCAAACCTTTTATTGTAGGCGGATTTTCAACGGCTTTAAACCTATCTAGTAATGAGGATAACCCTGAAGACAATAGCAATGGACAATTTAGAACCAAAAAAAGCTCCTTGTTTTATGAACTTGGGTTTGGTATAGATTTATACCTATACAACTTCAAGTTTACACCTTCTATTCGTGGACTTTTTGGTATAGGAGACGAACTTGTTAGAGATAAAGACCCTAATAGCCCTTGGACTAGCAATGTTGCCAGTATGAAAACCAGAGGTCTATTTATTAATTTCACGTTTCAGTAATTTAGTATTCAGTCTCGGTTAACAGTTTTCAGCTAGCAAACTTACTTACAACTTTACATCTTTAAAATAACAGTGAGTTTTCTAAAATACAGCACAACTACGTTTTTTAATAGTCTAATCCAAACTTCAACTAACCATAGATATTTAAATGAATATTCCTAAATTTTTGTATCACTACTATGAAGCTGAACTAGGTCCATTTTTAAATATTACTCAAAATAAATTTGAAGAAGCTAAAAAAATCCAAAACAATATATCTGTTGGTTTTAATAGCAAAAGACCGCCAAACTATATCGAATTAAGGTTTGCTTTAGAGAAAAGGTTAAAAGAAAACTTTATAGCCAAAGGGGGCAAACCAAAAAGAAATGACCCTTTTTATTTTACTTTAGGCAAATGTGAATGGATGAAATCTTGTTATGAAAACCCTGGTGTTGTAAAAATCCCTTTAGCAGATTTAAAGCCTGAACAAATAAGTTTTACATACCCAGATAGCATGGTATCATTCCAATTTTATGACGAACCCAAACTTGTAAAATATAGAAAAGCATGTAACGGACAGGTATACTTACTAAATGAAATACAAGAACTATTGAATGAATATGGTATTCCTTCAGAAGAAAAATGCCTTTCTCAAGAAAGCTTGAAATATGACAAATATATAGAAGTACAGGTATGGGACGATTTTATAATCAAAAAATACCTAGTCAAATCCTAAATACACTTATATAAACTGCCAACTACAAACTGAAACCGAACACTGAAACTGAATACTGAGACTGAACACTGAGACTGAATACCCCCACTACCCTCTCCTAAACTCACTCAACAAAATAGCGGTTGCTGTAGCCACATTTAAACTTTCTGTAGCTTGCAAATCACCAAACCTAGGAATAGAGACCTTTTTCTTTATAAGCGCTTCAATTTCTTTTGAAACACCATTAGCTTCATTACCCATTACTAAGATACCTTCATCTGGCAAATCCATGTTATAAACTGTTTCTCCATCCATAAAAGCACCATAAACCGGCACCTTTGTTTCTTTTAAAAAAAGTTCTAAATCTATATAGCTAATATTCACTCTAGTAATAGACCCCATTGTCGCTTGTATTACTTTAGGATTAAAACAATCTACCGTTTCTTTACTGCAAACCAAATCTTTAATCCCAAACCAATCGCAAAGCCTAATAATGGTTCCTAAGTTTCCAGGATCTCTAACAGCATCTAATGCTAAAACAAGTGCGTTTTGTTCAATTGGTTTTACTTCTGGAATTTTAAAAATTGCAAGTGCTTTATTCGGAGTGGTTAAAAAGCTTATTCGTTTTAATTCTGCCTCAGTAATTAAAATTTCATCTTTGGCATCAATATTGAAAGACTCAGTCGTATATAGGGCATGTAGTATTAATTTAGATTGTAATAGTTCTTTTATTGTTTTAACACCTTCAACAACAAAAAACCCATGTTGTAGTCTATATTTTTTTTGCTTTAAACTCGTTATTAATTTTATATGGCTTTTAGAGAGCATGTAATCTAAATTAACGTGATATTTTATTTTATAAAGAAATGAAAAATACCGTTGTTCAAGACCAAAAATGTCGAAATATTTTTTTTAAGTAAACACTAAAGACCAAAATTTTAGGATGTTGTATTTGTACTTTGAAAAAAAATACAAATAAACACTTGAAAAAATGTACTTTTGAGTCCGTAATAAACAGTATTATATTTCTTTAATTAAATTCTATTAGTCAAAATTATAATTTGAATTAATTTCATTTGAAAAAACAGCTTTCAAAAATATTAATCTTCGTTGTATTAACAGGATACGTTTTGTCTTGCGACAGTGTAAAAAGAGTTGCCGAAAATGAATACCTACTAACCAACACGACTGTATATGTAAATGAAAGAAAAGATAATACAGAAACTATAAATAGTTTATTATACCAAAAGCCAAATAGAAAAATTGCTGGTATCCCTTTACGCTTACATATTTACAATTTAGCACGTAATAACAGAGATTCTTTATTTGAAGTGTGGTTAGATAAAAATCCCAAACGCAGAGCTCGACTAACCAAAACACTATCAAAAAAACAGTTAGACCGATTAAAAAACTCCTCTGTAGGGTTTAATAATTGGTTACGTAAAACTGGTGAAATTCCTGTTGTTATCGATAAAAAAAAGACTGAGAAATCTGTAAAACGTCTTCAAGATTATCATATAAATAATGGTTGGTTTAATGTTAAAACAACTTATGATATAAAAAAGAATGAAGACAAACGTGCCAGCATTAAATATCACGTAAAAACTGGAGACCCTTTTATCCTTGATTCTATTTCAGAAAAAATAAAATCTCCAGTGGTAGATTCTTTATATCAAAAAATTAAAAGAAGTGCATTAATTAGACCAAAGGAACAATACAAAACCACCAATTTTGAACAAGAGCGTGATAGAATTTCTAATGAATTACGTAATTCTGGTGTATTTCATTTTGATCAGGATTATATCACTTTTGAAATAGACACCGTAGGCACTAATAAAAAAGTGAATGTCGGAATTCAAATTCAAGATAGAGCCATTAGAGATCAAGACTCTATAAGACGCGAACCCTTTAAAATTTTCAAAATTAGAGATGTTAATATTATTACAGATTATACATTTGAAAATAGAGGAAAACCATTCCAGGATTCAATAACCTATAATGGTTATAAACTTTATAGTTATAACAAAATGCGTTATAGACCGGAAGCACTCACGGATGCTGTATTTATAAACCCAGGTTCTGTTTTTAAAGATCTAGATAGAACAAGAACCTACAGACATTTAAATGAATTACGTTCCTTTAAGTATCCAAATATCGAATACATAGAAAACCCTGACAATACACTTACAGATACTATTAGATTAACACCTTTAAAAAAGTTTAGTTTAGGATTTAATGGCGATGTGTCCCAGAGTAATATTCAAACATTCGGGTTTTCATTAAACCCTAGCCTTTTAATCAGAAATATTTTTAGAGGTGCAGAAACACTTGAAATTTCAGCAATTGGATCTATTGGTGCTTCAAAAGACAAAAATAATTTAGACGATCCGTTTTTCGACATCAATGAAATTGGTATTGATTTTAAACTCACTATTCCCAGATTATTTTCACCATTTAATACAGAGAAAATAATTCCTAAATATATGTCTCCATCTACACGTATGAGTTTGTCTGCAACTAGCCAGACTAATATTGGATTAGACAAACAGACCTTTAGCGGGATATTTAATTATAATTGGTATCCAAACAAAAAGGTAAGTAACAGGTTAGATTTATTTAATGCACAATACGTTAAAAACCTTAATGTTAACAACTATTTTGGAATCTATCAAAACTCTTATAACTCTTTGAATCAAATTGCAAAAGATGTTAATTATATAGATTCAAATAGTGATTTAAGTATTCCCGATAATCAAACAGATGAGTTTTTAGCTTACGCATTAAATCCAGTAACTCCTAACGAAATTTCTAATAGCCAATTAGCAATAATAAATAGCATTGACGAGCGTAAAAACAGATTAACTGAAGACAACTTAATTCTTTCTTCCAGTTTTAGTTTTATTAATGATGAGCGCACCAATCTATTTGATGATGACTTTTCAATTTTTCGTTTCAAGCTAGAGTCTGCAGGTAATATATTAGCAAATGTGTCAAGATTATTGAATTTAAAGAGAAATAGTGATGATCGTTATGAAATTTTTAATGTTGCATATTCTCAATACATAAAAACTGAATTCGACTATACTAAGCATTGGGACTTAGGAAAAAAGAATGTATTGGCAATGAGAAGCTTTTTAGGCATAGCCATCCCTTACGGAAATTCTACCAGTATACCATTTTTAAAAAGTTTCTTTGCAGGTGGTCCCAACGATAATCGTGCTTGGACAGCTTATAGTTTAGGCCCTGGTAGCTCTGAAACTATTAATGAGTTTAATGAAGCCAATTTAAAAATAGCCCTAAATGTAGAACAACGCTTCAATATTTTTGAAGATTTAAATGGAGCCATCTTTATTGATACGGGAAATATCTGGAATGTATTAGATAATGTAGAAGACGATAGTGCTACATTTACGGACTTTGATTCGCTGAAAGACATTGCTATTGGTTCTGGTTTTGGTCTACGCTATGATTTTAGCTTTTTTGTATTTCGTTTCGATATAGGCTTTAAAACCTACGACCCCTTTTACAGAGAGAAAAACAGGTGGTTTAATGATTACAACTTCTCAAATGCTGTTTACAATATAGGTATTAACTATCCTTTTTAGTCCTAATTTTTATTATACATACTATAACGTTTTAGTCATTTTTTAGTGTTTTCGCTCTACTAAATCATGTCTATTTATTCAAAAAATGATTACTTTTGGCATCTATTAATAACTAATCAAATTATTTAAAATGGGACACAATATTAAACCAGGAGTTGCTACAGGTCATGAAGTACAAGCAATTTTTAAACTTGCAAAAGAAAAAGGGTTTGCTTTACCAGCTGTTAATGTAATAGGTTCAGACACAATTAACGGTGTATTAGAAACTGCTGCAGCTTTAAATGCTCCCGTAATTATACAATTTTCTAACGGCGGTGCTCAATTTAACGCAGGTAAAGGCTTAAGCAACGACGGTCAAAAATCTGCTATTGCCGGTGCCATTGCTGGTGCAAAACATGTACACACTATGGCTGAAGCTTATGGTGTTCCTGTAATCTTACATACAGATCACTGTGCTAAAAAACTATTGCCTTGGATTGATGGTTTATTAGATGCTAGTGAAAAACATTACGCAGAAACTGGAAAATCACTTTTTAGTTCTCATATGATTGATCTTTCTGAAGAACCAATCGAAGAAAATATTGAAATATGTAAAACCTATTTAGAGCGCATGAGCAAAATGGGAATGACATTAGAAATAGAGCTTGGAATTACAGGTGGTGAAGAAGATGGTGTAGATAACACCGATGTAGATGATTCTAAATTATACACACAACCAGAAGAAGTAGCTTATGCTTACGAAGAATTAAGTAAAGTTAGTGATCAATTCACTATTGCAGCTGCCTTTGGTAATGTTCATGGTGTTTACAAACCAGGAAATGTAAAATTAACTCCAAAAATCTTAAAAAATTCTCAAGAGTATATCAGTGAAAAATATGGTGTTGGAGAAAATCACATCGATTTTGTTTTCCATGGTGGTTCTGGTTCTACAGTTGAAGAAATTCGCGAAGGTATTAGCTACGGTGTTATAAAAATGAATATCGATACCGATTTACAGTATGCTTTTATGAGTGGTATTCGTGATTATATGGGTGATAAAGCAGCATACTTAAAAGCCCAAATAGGAAATCCTGATGGAGATGATGTTCCAAATAAAAAGTACTACGACCCACGTGTATGGTTACGTGCAGGAGAAGTTACTTTTGTTGAACGTCTGAAAAAGGCTTTCGAAGATTTAAACAATGTAAACACCTTATAACTATAGGTAAATTTACTACAATAATATGTATTAAAGACTCTGTATAAAACAGGGTCTTTTTTATTTACATAGCTATTAAACAATGCATTACAAGCATTAAATTAAAAAAACATTGGGGTATTACCTCAAAATTAAAAAAAGGCTTAATTTTGTAGCCTAGCTTTTGGTAGTCGCTTCTTAATAAAATTAGAAAGACTTTAATAAACGCTTCAAATATGAAATATTAATGATTTCATATTTAATAAAATTAAAAGGATGAATAATCCTTAACACGAATAACGTTTACTAAGATTAAAAATCTAAAATCGTAAATCACTATGTCTTGGTTTAAAAGAAAAACAAAAGGAATCACAACAACAACAGAGGAGAAAAAAGATACTCCTAAAGGACTTTGGTATAAATCTCCTACCGGTAAAGTTGTTGATGCAGAAGAATTAGAAAAAAACTTCTATGTAAGCCCAGAAGATGGCTACCATGTACGCATAGGGAGTAAAGAATATTTCGAAATATTATTTGACGATAATAAATTTAAAGAGTTAGATGCTAATTTAGAATCTAAAGACCCCCTTAAATTCATTGATACAAAAAAATATCCTGAACGTTTAAAAGCTGCCCAAGATAAAACCAATTTAAAAGATGCTGTTCGTACGGCTGTTGGAAAATCTAAAGGAAAAGATTTAGTTGTTGCCTGTATGGATTTTGCTTTTATTGGTGGTTCTATGGGAAGTGTTGTGGGTGAAAAAATTGCACGTGCCGCAGATTATGCACTAAAGAAAAAAATCCCTTTAATGGTGATCTCTAAATCTGGAGGAGCAAGAATGATGGAAGCTGCATTATCCTTAATGCAATTAGCTAAAACGTCTGTAAAACTAGCGCAATTAGCCGATGCACAAATTCCATATATTTCTTTATGTACAGACCCAACTACAGGAGGTACTACAGCGTCGTTTGCTATGCTAGGCGATATTAACATTAGTGAGCCCGGTGCTTTAATTGGGTTTGCAGGACCTCGGATTGTAAGAGATACTACAGGAAAAGAATTACCGGAAGGTTTTCAAACAGCTGAATTTTTATTAGAACACGGTTTCTTGGATTTTATCACAGTAAGAAAAGAGTTGAAAAACCAGGTTAATAAATATCTCGATTTAATAACAAATCAGCCTTTAAGAGCATAAAAAGAAAAGAAGGGAGAAAAATAATACCTTTCTATTCTGTTATAATACAAAAAAGCCTTACCAGAATTATTTGATAAGGCTTTTTTAATTTTGTGAGTCTTGTATAACATCCCATGTTGACTTTAAACTAAAGGTGAGTTCAATGCAATATTTTTTATAACATTTTGATTTTTAGTTGTTTAACATGTTGTCAGGTCGAGTACTTCGGCTACAGTTTATACTGAGCGCAGTCGAAGTACTCAGTATAAACTGAAGTCGAGACCTATTGAAATTTGAAGTCATTTAAGAACCTCTCGACTACGCTCGAGGGGACATTTTCCTGAATATTAGTCGGTTGTAAGTAATAATTGTGATTACTTATGTCGAACTCACCTTTAAATAACATTAGTTTCTATGTAAAAGACGATTAATACTTTTCTAACCATCCAAAGTGCTTGTCGATTAGTGTTTGTTTATTTTCGTTAATATGCTCTATCAGTTTTTTGGCGATGTTAGACATGTTTTTTGAGCTCAACCAAACCAAATTCCAATTAGTAACAATGGGAAGCCCTTTTACTGGAATAATCTGCAACTCCCCCATACTAATAGCATTCTTTATACCAATTAAGGGCATAATGGAGTATCCCAAACCAGAAATAACCGCTTGTTTCAATGCCTCATTCGAGGTTAATTCCATTTTCTTATACGTGGATATTTTTCTGGAATCTATAAAGTTTTCCATGGCCAATCGAGTAGCAGAACCTTGTTCTCTATATATAAGTGGTAGTTTCTGAAACTCGGTTTTAGATAAATATTTACCCTTATGCTTATAATCCTTTCCGCCTACCATAAACAATTCATTTTTCATAAGCTCAATTCTATCTATTTTAAGCTTTTTAGGAATCGTTGAAATCATAGCAAAATCAACTTCATTATTCTCCAAAGCCCTAACAACATTAGCTTTATTAGTAACATCCATGATTAAATCCACACCCCTATTTTCATTAATAAAATCTGATATAAAATAAGGCATCACATATTTGGCAGTAGACACAATAGCTATTTTTAATTTGCCCGCTAACTCCCCTTGAAATGATAATGCCTTGTAATCTATAGCCTTTACCTCTTCCATTATTTTTTTTGCAGCTTGTGCAACTTCTACTCCAAACTCAGTGATATATATTTTTCTTCCAACAACCTCAAAAAGAGGGATTTTAAACTGTTCTTGAAACTTTTTTAACTGAATTGAAACAGCTGGCTGGGTAAGATAAAGTGCTTCAGAAGCCTTTGTAACACTCTGTAATTCATATGTTTTAAGAAAAACCTCTAATTGATGTAATGTATAATTCATAAACAAATCTTATATATTTTATAATAAATATAAATAAAAATATATGAATAAAATAATTAAACTTTGCACTAAATATAAAAACCATGAAAGAAAAACTATTGAACAGCTTTAAAAGATTACATCAAAAATCAGCAACTATTAATGACATCGTCATTGCATTAATTTATGCAACCGTCGTTTCACTATCCATAATAAATAACAATTTATTTCTAGAAGAGATATTGTTATGCGGTTTGATTATTGGAATGACACTACTAAGTGCAAAAAACAAAAATAGTAATAAATAATAATTGCAATAAAATCTTTTATGGATTTACATTTACTCATAGACAACCTTACTAATCCCGCGTTACTTTTCTTTTTTCTAGGCATTATTGCGGTCCAATTAAAGAGCGATCTCAAAATACCGGAAAATTCGTCAAAGTTTATATCGCTCTATTTATTATTGGCGATAGGTTTTAAAGGAGGACAAGAATTATCTCATAGCGATTTTAGTATGGAAATTATTTGGTCTTTATTATTTGGCATTTTTTTGGCAGTCGCCGTTCCGGTTTACACATATTTCATCCTTAGAAAAAAATTTAGCATTGAAAATGCTGGTGCGATAGCGGCGTCATACGGATCGGTTAGCGCAGTAACTTTCGTGACCGCTATATCTTTCTTAGAAATAGAGCACATCCCCTTCAGCGGTCACATGGTTGCTGTCATGGCCCTAATGGAAGCCCCTTCTATTATGGTAGGCCTTTTTTTAATTATGATTTTTAAAGGTAATAAAAGAAAGTCCGAGATCCCTTTAAAAACAACGCTACGCCATGCCTTATTTAATGGTAGTGTCTTACTCATAGTTGGAAGTTTAATGGTTGGTTTTTTAGCCAGTGATGCTCAGGCACAAGGCATCAAACCATTTACCACAGATATCTTCAAAGGATTTCTGGCTGTTTTTTTACTTGATATGGGAATAACTAGCGGAAAAAAACTTTCAGAATTTATAAAAAAAGGAAAGTTTGCCTTACTATTCGCCATTGTTATACCAATCATAAACGGCTTACTAGTTGCTATTATAAGTGGCGCATTTATTTCTGATATCGGTAACAGATTATTATTTGCAATCCTCGCGGCTAGTGCCTCATATATTGCGGTACCTGCAGCGATGAAAATAGCAGCACCTAAAGCAAGCCCCAGCCTGTATATCCCCATGGCATTGGCGATTACATTCCCTTTCAACATAACCTTGGGAATGCCATTATACTTATATATAATTCAAAATTTTAATTAGAAATAAATTTAAAACTACATTATGGAAACAACATTAAAAACATCAATCGATTCAAAATTAGAACAGAAAATTAAGCTTATTGATGGCAACTTTACACCATCAGAAGCAGCAGATATAATAAATAACATTCTAGACGTGAAAATTAACTTTCACAAAATACAAAGGTTATCCCGAACTGAAGGAGATGTAAATGATGCGTGCGAATATGATAGCAGTAGAATAGTTGAACTTATTGATTCAAAACATGATGCAAAATCATTTTTAACCGATGCTAGATTAAATGGTAAAAAGTTAAAAATAGAAAGCACCGTAACAATAAAAGTAAAAGAATGAGTTAGTTAGTAGTTAGTTTTTTTGAGTTAGTTAGTCTGAAAGCCCATCAACCTGCTATTTGATGGGTTTTTTAGTTTTATTTTTCTTGTCTTCATTGTAGAAAATCAAATAGTATAAACCAGTTAAAAATATATTTATTATTTAATCTTTTTCTTTACAACAGAAAATCTTGTAAATCATTAAAAATTACTATATTTGCCGCTCGAAAGAGACACTTTCGTTTACATAACAATTATTTACAATAATATTAGCATGTACTTAGATCAAAAAGAAAAAGAAGCCATCTTTAAAAAACACGGTAAAGATGCAAAAAACACAGGTTCTGCAGAAGGACAAATTGCTTTGTTTACTTACAGAATTAATCACTTAACAGAACACTTAAAAAATAATCGTAAAGATTTTAACACCGAGCGTTCATTAGTAAAACTAGTAGGAAAGCGTCGTGCTTTACTAGATTACTTAACTAAGAAGGATATCTTAAGATATCGTGCGATAGTAAAAGAATTAGGATTAAGAAAATAATTAAAAGAGGCTATCAGCCTCTTTTTTGTTTTTATGCCACTTTTAAGATTAAATTGGCAAAATAATATAACTCGAGCGTAAGAGTATAAATTACGTGTTTTATGATTAAGCAGATCCTGAAAGAATTCAGGATATATAGTTTTTCATTGGTCCACAACACTACAACAACACAACGACCATTGTTTAATTAGAATTAAAAAAATTTATGATTCCAAAAGTTTTTAGAGAGGTCATAGACCTAGGTGACGGTAGAGAAATTTCTATCGAAACTGGAAAATTAGCAAAACAAGCGCATGGTAGCGTTGTGGTGCAATCTGGAAAATGTATGCTTTTGTGTACAGTTGTTTCCAACTACAAACAAGCAGATGTAGATTTCTTACCGCTAACAGTTGATTATAGAGAAAAATTTGCTGCAGCTGGACGTTATCCAGGAGGTTTCTTTAAAAGAGAAGCAAGACCAAGTGATGGAGAAGTATTAACAATGCGTCTAGTAGACCGTGTTTTACGTCCATTATTCCCTAAAGATTATCACAGTGAAACACAAGTGATGATCCAGTTGATGTCTCATGACGATGAAGTTATGCCAGATGCTATGGCAGGATTAGCTGCTTCGGCTGCAATCATGTTATCTGATTTTCCTTTTGAATGTGCTATTTCTGAGGCCAGAGTTGGTCGCGTAAATGGTGAATTCGTCATCAACCCAACTAGAGCTCAATTAGAAGAATCTGACATCGATATGATGATTGGTGCTTCTGCAGACTCAGTAATGATGGTTGAAGGTGAAATGGATGAGATTTCTGAAGAAGAAATGACTGAAGCTATCAAGTTTGCACACGAAGCTATTAAAGTACAGTGTGCTGCCCAATTAAAATTAGCTGAAGCATTTGGGAAAAAAGAAACTCGCGAGTACGAGCCAGAACGTGAAGATGCAGAGTTAGCTCAAAAAATTCACGAAATGGCATACGATAAAGTATATGCCGTAGCAAAAGCAGGATCTTCTAAACATGAAAGAGGTGCTGCATTTGCAGAAATTAAAGAAGAAATAAAAGCTACTTTTTCTGAAGAAGAATTAGAAGATATTGGAGGTTTAGTCTCTAAATATTATAGTAAAGCAGAAAAAGCAGCTGTTCGTGATTTAACACTTAACGAAGGGTTGCGTTTAGATGGTCGTAAAACAACAGATATCAGACCTATTTGGTGTGAGGTAGATTATTTACCATCGACGCATGGTTCAGCCATCTTCACACGTGGGGAAACTCAAGCATTAGCAACAGTTACTTTAGGAACGTCTAGAGAAGCTAACCAAATAGATATGCCATCTTTTGAAGGTGAAGAGCGTTTCTATTTGCATTATAACTTCCCGCCTTTCTCAACAGGAGAAGCAAGACCTATTCGCGGAACATCTCGTCGTGAAGTTGGACATGGTAATTTAGCACAACGTGCTTTAAAAGGTATGGTCCCTGAAGATTGTCCTTATACAGTTCGTGTTGTAAGTGAAGTATTAGAATCTAACGGATCATCTTCTATGGCAACCGTTTGTTCTGGTACTATGGCTATGATGGATGCCGGTGTACAACTTAAGAAACCTGTTTCTGGTATCGCTATGGGATTAATTTCTGATGCCGATTCTGGAAAGTATGCTGTTTTATCTGATATTTTAGGTGATGAAGATCACTTAGGAGACATGGACTTTAAAGTTACAGGTACTGCAGATGGTATAACAGCTTGCCAAATGGATATTAAAGTAAAAGGATTATCTTATGAGATTCTTGTAAACGCACTAAAACAAGCACGTGATGGACGTTTGCATATCCTAGAAAAGTTAACAGATACTATTTCGGCACCTAATGATGATGTGAAATCTCATGCACCTAAAATGGTGACTCGTACGATTCCGAACGAATTTATCGGTGCTTTAATTGGCCCTGGTGGAAAAGTCATTCAAGAATTACAAAAAGAAACCAATACAACTATCGTTATAAACGAAGATCCTGTAACAGAAGAAGGTATTGTTGAAATCCTTGGAACTGGGCAAGAAGGTATTGATGCTGTATTAGCAAAAATAGATGCTTTAATGTTTAAACCGGAAGTTGGTAGTGTTTACGAAGTAAAAGTTATAAAAATGCTTGATTTTGGAGCTGTTGTAGAATATATGGATGCACCAGGAAATGAAGTATTATTACACGTAAGCGAATTAGCTTGGGAACGTACAGAAAATGTATCTGATGTTGTAAACATGGGAGATGTTTTTGATGTGAAGTATTTTGGAATTGATTCCAGAACACGTAAAGAAAAAGTATCTCGTAAAGCTATTTTACCAAAACCAGAAGGTTATGTAGCAAGACCACCAAGAGAAAATAACGGTCGAGATAACAGACGTGATAATAGAGGTAGAGATAATCGCGGACGTGATAACCGTCGTGATGACAGAAAACCTAGAGAAGACAAGAAAGAGGATTAATCTCTTTTAAATCTATAAATCCAAACCCTCTCAATGTAAATTTGAGAGGGTTTTTTATTATTGATACACTTTCTTTTTGTGCGATCTCAAAATACTAACAGTCCTGCCCCTGCCCCCCAAACAACACAACCAATTTAGGCGAAACACCTTGGAAATACCATAGAGTTGATAGCTTAAATATCAGAAACTTCACATCGGACCTCAACATTGACCTAAAAAAGAAGATGAGGGGACTACTACCTCCAATCGCTAGAGGATTTATTTTAGAGGCATCTGAAGGCTTTTTCCATTAACAAGATTTTAAGATTTCAACCTAAATCAAATAATAATTCCACTCTATTTATTAAATAAATATTAAAAAGAATCTGAAATCATTTTTACTACGTAAAAAGAGTAATATCATAGTCAAAAATAAAAATTTATGAAAACCAAAAAGACAGCTTCTGAACTATTAAGAACATTGAAAAATTATATTTTATCTCTTAAAAAATCAGACATTTGGGGTATTTTGGTTTTAACATGTACTTTTTTACTTATGATTGATGCCGTATATTTAGGCTTTGTCTTAAAGGAAGATTACATACAGTTCAATGTAGAGCGTATGCGTTCTACGCTAGGGTTTTTATTTATGATAGTCTCAGCTTTACTGTTTTTATTTAAAGGCAGTTTTTTCTTCTATAGCTTATATCGGTATTTTAAATATAAACACATCACATCCGTATCCAACGACGAATTACCAACATGTACTGTAATTGTACCAGCCTATAATGAGGGTAAACAAGTTTGGGATACCTTAATGAGTTTAACAGAGAGTGATTACCCTAAAGAAAAACTGCAATTACTGGCAATTGATGATGGGAGTTTAGATGATACCTGGGAATGGATGTTAGATGCCAAAAAGCAGTTGGGTGACCGATTGGAAATTTATCAACAACCAAAAAACAAGGGAAAACGCCATGCTCTTTACAGAGGCTTCAATCAAGGAACAGGAGACATTTTTATAACCGTAGATAGCGATTCTATTGTAAAACCAGATACACTAAGGAATTTAGTTAGCCCGTTTATTACCAATAAAAAATGTGGAGCAGTCGCAGGTAACATTCGTGTATTGAATAAAGAAACATCTCTATTACCTAAAATGTTAGATGTAAGTTTTGTTTTGAGTTTTGAATTTGTACGCTCAGCAGAAAGTAGTTTAAACTCTGTATTATGCACTCCTGGAGCTTTAGCTGCTTATAGAAGCGAAGCTGTTTTTGCCTGCCTTCCTGAATGGATTAATCAAACTTTTATGGGACAACCTTCAGATATTGGTGAGGATAGAGCCATGACAAACATGATCTTGAAACAAGGCTACAGCGTACTATTCCAAAGAAATGCTTATGCTTATACGAATGTCCCAGAAAAATATCGTGGCCTTTACAAAATGTTTATTAGATGGGGAAGAAGTAATGTTCGTGAGAATATAGAAATGTCTAAATATGTGTTTAAAAATTTTAGAGAAGGCTCTAAAATTGGTACACGCTTTCTATTTTTAAGCCAATCATTAAAAATAATAATGGCTTATCCTTTCTTAATATTCATGTTATTTTTCGTGATTACGCACCCCTTATTATTTTTGAGTTCAACATTTCTAAGCATATTGGTATTATCTACATTTCCAGTAATATTTTATGCGAATAGATATGAAACTAAAGAGTCTTTTTGGGCATATACATACAGTATTTTATACACATTTGGTTTATTTTGGATTACACCTTATGCCATTGCAACTGCCAACAAAAGAGGTTGGTTAACACGTGGCTTGCCAGAAAAAAAATAATCTTAATGTTGTTATACGGTAATTTCTAGATAATCAAGATCTGTTGTTTCAACAAAATAATTGCTAAAATTGATGCGCTTTATCAAGTTATTAAAGCTACAGACCTTTTAGACTTTGAATACATGTGACTTCCTAAAGAATATATTATTACAAAATATATTAACATAAAAAAAGGAAGTAATTTAAAATCACTCCCTTTTAATAAGATTTAGTTAAGTACAAGTAGTTAATTCATATTTTCAAAAAATTATTTCTTTACAAATTTAGCAATACCAGAATCGGTCACTAAGAAATAAACACCTCCAGACAAGTCTGATACATCCATACTTCCACTTGCTTCTACTTCTTTTACTGTAGAGCCAACAATATTAACCACCTTGTATGTTTTAGTCTTTACATTTTTACTTATTGTCATTACTGTAGAAACTGGGTTAGGGTATATTTTATCAGAAATATTGTCAGCTACATCGCTAGTACTTAAAGTTATTTGAGAAACAACCTCAACATCTTGAGAAATTCTGAGGATAGCACGATTTGCTTGTCCCCCTGTTTCTTGAGCGGGGTCAAAGGCCAATTCTGGAGTCGGAGAGTCATGGTTAATAACCCTTAAGCTAAAATCAAGTATATCTCCCACAGTGGCTGTAATAGCCGAATATTGCTTTATTGTATAAACTCTAGTAAAAAAACCTGTATTAGGACTGTTTAAAGTTGTCTCAGTTTTAAGGGTTGCTGTATCAACATCGGCTGTAGTATCAAAGAATGTAAAATCAGCTCCAGCAAAATGAGCCAAATGGTTTCCTGCAAGAAGATCATTCCCATCTATATATACTCTTGAGTTAATTGCTACATTACCATTACCATCGAGTCCCATAGGGATATTACTTACAGTAATAACCATTGGTGCGTTCATAATTCCATCAGTTTGTATTTCAGTAGGCCCACTTGTAACAGCAACATTAATTTTTTGTGCATTTGAAAAAGTGTAAGCTCCAAAAATAGCAACCAGAATAAAAATGTTTTTAAGTAATTTTTTCATCATGTTTAATAATTTTTTTAGTTCGTAATGACTAATTAGTTCGTAATGACTAAATGTATTTTATATTTATTAAACTTAAAAACCACAAAACCATAACTTATATAAAAAAAACAATTTGTTCTACTAATATAAAATTTGCACCAAAATATCTACTAAATAGCTCGTTTTAAAACAAAATACAATGAAAGAAAAAACTTATATATCTGATTTTTTAAAATATTAAAAACTAATAATTATTAATGAATTAAATTAAAACGTTAGCAAATCTCTAAATAGATTAAAAAGTATTCTTAAATAAAATTTGGTTTAAAACTAATACTCTTGATTAAGTATTTAAAATCTCAAAAAAATTATTAAATAACTAATAATGATGTGATTTTCAAATAACGCATTGTGACTTTATAAAAATTAATGTGTCTAAAAAGAGAATCCCAAAAATATATTTGAAACTTTTTGTAACATTATTCGACATATATACGTATAACTACTGAATGCCCAAATATTCAATTAAAAATCACAGGAGAATTTTAGATGAGACAACTTAAAATTACGAAGCAGGTTACTAATAGAGAAACCGCTTCGTTAGATAAATATCTACAGGAAATAGGAAAGGTTGACTTAATTACTGCTGACGAAGAAGTAGAATTAGCTCAACGTATAAAAGCTGGTGATCAAATCGCTTTAGAGAAGTTAACAAAAGCTAACTTGCGTTTTGTCGTATCGGTAGCTAAGCAATATCAAAACCAAGGTTTAACATTACCTGATTTAATTAATGAAGGTAATTTAGGTTTAATTAAAGCGGCACAACGTTTTGATGAAACACGTGGGTTTAAATTTATATCGTATGCTGTTTGGTGGATTCGTCAATCGATCTTACAAGCTTTGGCTGAACAATCTCGTATTGTACGTTTACCATTAAACAAAATTGGTTCTATTAATAAAATTAATAAAACATTTGCTTTTCTTGAGCAAAGTCATGAACGTCCACCTAGTGCAGAAGAAATTGCAAAGGAATTGGACATGACTATTAATGATGTTAAAGAGTCTATGAAAAACTCTGGTCGCCACGTAAGTATGGATGCTCCTTTAGTTGAAGGGGAAGATTCAAATCTATACGATGTACTTAATAGTGGTGAGTCTCCAAATCCAGATAGAGAACTATTACATGAGTCTTTACGTACTGAAATTGAACGTGCTTTAGAAACGCTTACACCTCGTGAAGCAGACGTTATTCGCTTATACTTTGGTTTAGGAAACCAACACCCAATGACTTTAGAAGAAATTGGTGAAACATTCGATTTAACACGTGAGCGTGTAAGACAAATAAAAGAAAAAGCGATTAGAAGACTTAAACACACTTCTAGAAGTAAAATATTAAAAACATATTTAGGTTAGTAATTTTTTTACGACTAAATTACAACAACAAACAGTTACACATAACTGTTCGTTTTTTGATTGATGAAAGAACCCTCGGCTGATTACCGGGGGTTCGTTTTTATTTTAAGGATTTTATATTTGATGTAAATATTAATCCTCAATCAGTCCATTATTTTATTTTTCGTATTTTAGATTGAACCAACCTTTTTTAAATGCTAAAAACAATATGTTATATAAGTGATTCTTGTCAAGAAGAGTCATTAAATACTCTCAAAACTTTATTTTCAAAAGCAAAAAAAAATAATTTAAAGTTTAACATAACGGGTATATTGATATATTCTAATGCTAACTTCTTACAAGTTCTTGAAGGTGATGAAATCAGCGTAAATGATACTTTTAAAAGAATAAGTTTGGATACAAGGCATAGGAATCTTTTTAAAGTTATCGACATTCATACACAACAACGCATTTTCGAAGACTATAATTTTGGATTTACTATAGTTGATAGTAGTAAAGAATTAAGTGAACTTAACGAATATCTCGAATGGCTAAGAAAAGCAGATAATAAGTTAGCCAACAAAGTTGTTAACATGGTTGAAAATTTTATTACGCAAAAAATAGCTAAACAATAAGTAAAACAGTTATTTTTGCCGAATAAACTAAATTCAATGAGTACTAAACTAATTGCACCATCAATTCTGGCTGCGGATTTCGCAAACCTTCAACGCGATATAGAAATGGTTAATACAAGCGATGCCGATTGGTTTCATATTGATATTATGGATGGCGTATTTGTGCCAAACATTTCTTTTGGAATGCCTGTTTTACAAGCGATTGCTAAACATGCTAAAAAAACGATTGATGTACATTTAATGATCATTGATCCAGATAGATACATTAAAACTTTTGCTGAATTAGGTAGTGATGTACTTACTGTACACTATGAAGCTTGTACCCATTTGCACAGAACATTACAAGCTATAAAAGCCGAAGGCATGAAAGCTGGTGTTGCACTAAACCCACATACTAATATTCATGTTTTAGAAGACATTATAAATGATATTGATTTGGTTTGCATTATGAGTGTAAATCCAGGTTTTGGAGGGCAGAGTTTTATTGAAAATACTTATAATAAAGTATCTCAATTAAAAGAATTAATTAAACGCAAAGGCGCTTCAACAATTATAGAAATTGATGGAGGTGTCACTAATAAAAATGCTAAAGCACTCGTGGATGCTGGCGCAGATGTGCTCGTCGCAGGAAGCTATGTTTTTAAAAGTAATGATCAAATTAATACTATTAAAGACTTAAAATCACTAGCTAATTCTTAATACTGCTTTAGCAAATAGTTTATTAAATCTGTAGTCGTTACAATACCTACCAAAATAGAGTCGTCTACAACTGGCAAGGCATGAAATTCATTCTTAGCTAAGATTTCTGCCACTTCTTTAATAGTCGTGTTGCTTGAAACACTAACCAGGTTTTTTGTCATAACCTGCTCAATGGTAAACATATTATAAACTATAGTGTCAATAGTATTTTCATCATCTGTAGCATCAGCAAAACTAATTCTAAGTAAATCCGTATAGCTCAACATACCTATTATTGATTCTTCACAGACTACAGGAATATGTCTAATATTATGCCTTTTAAAAAGCATTTCAGCTCTTTCTAAAGTATCAGATCTTCTCAAAGCTATAATATCCTTACTCATTATTTCAGAAACGGGAGTCCTTCTTTTCATCTCTCTAGGTTTTAAATTCTATACTAAATTTAAGCATGAAAAGGAGAAAAAAGTATGACAAAAATCATATCGCCTTTATAAAAAACATATACACTAAAACGTTAAAGTTATGTTAATTAAGAACAGACTTGTCTGTTTTAGTATTTTTAGTATATATATTTGCCCCATGAAAAGATTAGGTGTAAAAGAGCGTATTATTGAAACAGCCTCAGATTTATTTTATCATAATGGATATAATCAAACCGGTATCAATCAAATAATTGCTGAAGCTGGTGTTGCTAAAGCGAGCATGTATCAGCATTTTAGGTCTAAAGAAGATATTGCAGTAGCATATTTGGTAGGAAGGCATGCGCTTTGGATGGAAAAACTATTTCATTTTGTTTCTACCGAGCATACTTCAAAAGGGAAAATAATTAGCTGTTTTGACTATTTAGTAAATTGGTTATGCGAAGTAGATTTTAGAGGTTGTGGTTGGCAAAATATTATAACTGATTTACCTGATGACCATGATAAAATTAGAAATCAAGCTGTAAATCATAAAAACGAAATAAGAAACTATATTCATACTTTATTAAAAAGTGATGAAACAGTAGAACAAGCAGATCAATTAGGAGATCAAATATTAATACTCCTTGAAGGTGCCATTATATTATCTCAAATTCAAAAAAACAAATGGCCTATTCTAGCCGCAAAAGAAGCAGCTATAAGTTTATTAAAATAAAAGAAGGTTCAATAAATATTTATCAGCAACAAAATAAACAGACCTGTCTGTACAAAATAAAATTATGAAAAAACTAATACCACCCTTTAATAGGGAAACAGCAAAAGCAAAAGTACAAGCAGCAGAAGATGCCTGGAATAGCAAAGATCCATACAGAGTATCGTTAGCCTACTCTAAAAATTCTAAATGGCGTAATAGAAACTTATTTTTCCAAGGCAGGGATGCCATTCAACAGTTTTTAAGCAGAAAATGGGAAAAAGAATCTCATTACAAATTGAAAAAACATTTATGGTGTTTTTCTGAAAACAGAATTTCTGTTCGTTTTGAATATGAATGGTTAAACGAAAAAACGCATCAATGGTATAGAACACATGGAAACGAACATTGGGAATTTGATGATGACGGATTAATGCGAATAAGAGATATGAGTGCCAATGATATAGAAATACAGGAAACCGAACGCAAATTATAAACTATTAAAACTAAAATTATGAGAACAAAAATTTTAAAATCAGTATTGGGTTCTGCCCTATTAGCAATAGTATCCTTTGGTGTACTATCCTTTAATAACCATAAGGAAACCGAGATTAGTAAAACAACTAAAGAGATAACACATCCAACATTACACAAAAATGTGACTATTAATGGACTAAACATTTTTTATCGTGAAGCAGGAACTGTCAATAAGCCAACCATTATATTACTACATGGTTATCCAACATCTTCTCATATGTTTCGTAATTTAATAACAGACTTGTCTGTACAGTACCATGTATTAGCACCCGATTATCCAGGATTTGGAAGAAGTGATCAACCCTTAATAAAAGATTTCGATTATACTTTTGATAACATGTCTAAAATTATATCAGCTTTTATTAATGAACTTAATGTAGAGAAATATAGTCTATATTTAATGGATTATGGCGCTCCAGTTGGTTTTAGAATTGCGACAAAATATCCAAACCGTATAGAATCATTAATCATTCAAAATGGAAATGCTTACGAGGAAGGTTTACTAGATTTCTGGAAACCTATTAAAAAATATTGGAATGATTATACTATTGAAAATGGCAAACCTCTAGAAAACTTCCATTCTATTGATGGGTTAAAATGGCAATATACACATGGTGTGCAAGATATATCTAAAATTAGTCCAGACAACTGGAATATAGATCTACAACACCTAAAGAGACCGGAAAATAATGACATTCAATTAGCCATGTTTTATGATTATAGAACCAACGTACCATTATATCCAGAGTGGCAACAATACTTTAGGGACTACCAACCACCAACATTAATTGTTTGGGGAAAAAATGATTATATATTTCCCTCAGAAGGAGCATCCCCATACAAAAGAGATTTGAAAAATTTAGAAACTCACTTATTAGATACCGGTCATTTTGCGCTTGAAGAAAAAGGTAAAGAAATAGCAAATTACATATTGAATTTCCTAAATAAAAATAACATTAAATAATTACTATAGCCGTCAGTTCGAGTTTTAACATTAAAAAGTCATTAGCTTCTCGAATTGTCTAGCTATATTCAACAACAAATCATTATGAAGTATACAAGCGACATAGCATTTACACCAGCAGTAAAAAAGCTTCAAGAAAAGTTTGGCTCACGAAAAGGTTATGAACGTATGGAAATATCTGGGGGATGGCAACAGGAAATCAATGCCAATCTAGCACAGATACTACAAAACATGGATTCTTTTTATTTCGCGACCTCTAATAATAACAACCAACCCTATATACAACATAGAGGTGGACCTAAAGGATTTTTAAAAGTAATAGATAACAAATGTTTAGCCTTCGCTGATTTCTCGGGAAACAAACAATACATTTCTATAGGAAACCTCAGCGAAAATAATAAAGCTTATATTTTTCTGATGGATTACGCTAACCAAACCAGAATAAAAATTTGGGGGACAGCAAAAATTGTTGAAAATGATACCAAGTTAATAAACTTTTTATCCGATGAACATTATAATGCTAAATCCGAAAGAGCAATCATTTTTACAGTCGAAGCTTGGGACGTTAATTGCAGACAACACATTCAACGTCGTTTTACAATAGACCAAATTGAAGAAGTAACAAAACCTTTATATGATAAAATTAAAGCATTAAAAGAGGACATAGATAAGTTGAAAAATACTGAACTTTGAAGTTGAGCGACGAAAGTAAACCGTTTTAGGAATGCCTTAGAGTATTTAATAACAGACAATTAGTATCCTAATACATTAAAGTTTAGCATTTGCCTTATTTTATTATAAATTTCGGGGAACTGGGATTTGAATTCTTGTGGCGTTTCTATAAAGTTCTCAATGGTAACTGCTAAAAATTCAAATTGGTTCGTGAAAGCATATTTTCTAAAGTAATCTGATGCTTTTAATTCATCACGCAATGATTCATTTTCAGTAAATAGAGCAGATAACTCTTTAAATGAATCGCTAAAAATAATTGAACTTACATCTCGTTCTTTCATACTATTAATATGAATGGCATGAGTAAGTTCATGTATCCCTAAATTTAAATTATCACTTTCATTATCAAAGCCTTTTACAAAGGCTTCCCAAGATAATACCAAGGCTTTTAACCTGGGGTTAAATTCTCCTTTATGATAAGCTTTATTTATGTTAGAATAATAATTACTCGGATATATTACAATTTTTGAAATAATCCCAATATAAAAATCACGAAAACCAAAAGTTAGCATAACAGCAGTAGAAGCTATAAGAACTTTCATTTCATCATTAATAATAATACCATCTCTTCCAATAAAATCTTTATCTATTATAAAAGATGCTACCCGATGTTCAAAATATTTTTTTTCTTTATCCGTAAGCTTTTTATAAAAGGAAAATTGATTGCTTAAAATAGATTTTTGATTTTTATTTAAGCGTCTTAAACGAAGATAAAAATGATTATACAATGGTCTTTTGTATTTAAGTACATAACCCATTTCTATCATTCTCATGCCATAATTTAAGAGTATACCTGTCATGGCAACAAAGAAAACACCTAGAATAATTTTACTACCTAAAGTGTATTGTTGTATAACTAAAATTTGAAACATATGTTGCTTAACTCCTTTAATTAAAATATAATATATCCTTAATGTTAATTATTCGCTTAAAATAACTAATTAAAACACATACTAAGCAACAAAATACATTTATTATAACTTAAAAAATGACTTTAAATTAAGTTAGGTGCAGTCATAAATAAGTTCTTTTCATCTTTGCCTAAAGCACAATTGGCAGCGAATCGTCTTGTATAAATTCTAGTTAATAGTTTTTCTTTTAAAATAAAGAATCTCTTGAAATGAACTATCCTCGTTTGAGCCACGGAAATTTTTTGTTTGAATCCTATCCTTATGAGATTTCTCGAAAGTTTATCTTGAGCGAAGTCGAAAGGCTAATACTTCGCTCTGCCTAAATGACAAATACCTAAAAATCAAATATTTAATTATCGTTTTTATAAAAAAATTAAATCGAAACTGACGTTATTTTAAATAGCAGAAAAGCCTTTTAATCGCTTATCTATCTTACGTTTTTTATTAGTTACCAGCTTCATAATATCCATCAAGTATTGATCTTTAGTTTTTTTATAAATTTCGTTAATACTCAATACTAGTGATTTTGCTTCTCTTGAAGCTGCAACTCGATCGCTAGTACTCATATTACCCATCTTTCTTTTTTCAAATTCCAATGCTTTATTTATTAATTCCATAGTCTGTATATTTTAAAATAATTTTATAAACGCTCCAAGTCTAATCATCTGAATTAATTAACAGAGGTGTTTTTCCATCCGTAATAATAATTTTACTATTCGTAGATTCAGATAGTTTATTAAACGCCTCTATGCTTCTAATTTTAATGATTTCCTGTGTTAACCCTTCTGAAAGTATTTTTTGAGCATCTCGCTCTCCTTTTGCATTAATTACTTTTCTTTCTGCTTCTAATTTAGCTTGTTGTAGCACAAACTCCATTCTCATAGCATCTTGTTCTGCCTGTAATTTTCGTTCTATAGAATTGGCAAGCCCCATTGGTAATTGTATACGTTTCATCAAAACGGCAATTAGTTCAATACCATCTGCCTGTTTTTTAAGATTTACTTCCATTTTATTTTTGATTTCTTCTTCAATTTTTGCTCGCATTCCGGAATGCATGTCTTTAGCATAAAATTGAGCACATACATCTGAAGAAGCCGATCTAAATACACTAGTGATTATAGACTCATACCCTTGTCCTAAATTCTCTAATACTGAAGGAATCTTGTTTTGTTCTAAACGGTATAAAATAGAAATTTCAGAATTTACGCTAAGCCCTTCTTTACTAGGTAAAGTCAGAATAAGCTTTATATTTTTGGTTTGCGTTGATTCTTTTATCACTTTGCTTACTAAGGGATTATAGAGCACAGTCCCTTGAGTTGATACTTCATTTGAAAATTTACCTAATGTTTGCTTAACCCCAGCTTCACCTGGTTTTATTACTGCACAACTGGAGCATAATCCTAACGCACCAATTAAAAGAAAGATTTTTATTTTCATAATTTATATTTTTTATTTCACATTACTTATTCTTAATCTATGTTGATGTTTTTCGAACTTAATTCTTATAGTAATACATCATTTTCCATGTTCGTGTTATTTATATCTAACACAAATATCTAAAAAAGTTATCATAAATTTTTATTTATATAATTTATGAAAAACATAAACATAAATTATGAAAAAGAATGACTTTAAAAACAAAAAGCACGTTGCAAATTCAAACGGGCTTGATTTATTATTTAAATGTTTACTTATAATACCAATTCTCATTTAAAATAACCGTAATAAAACACCCTTTTTCGCCTTCTACTTCAATAGAAAAAGAAACCGTAACTTAGGCTATACTTTATTTTTATATTTTGTATAAAGCAAAAAATCATTATTTTATTTTACAGTAATTCCAAACAAGACATGGTATAAATATGAAGAAGTTACTCGAGGTGGTGAATCAAAGCTCTGCTTTGAAAACAAAAAATGCATACTACAAATTCAAGCAATCTTGATTTGACGTATGCATTTTTTGTTTATTTGTGACCGCGAAGGGATTCGAACCCCCAACCCTCAGAGCCGAAATCTGATATTCTATCCAGTTGAACTACGCAGCCATTAATTCCTGCGTTAGGCAGGAATCTTATTATTTTTTAAGACAATTTAGATTTTACAATATTTGAAATCGTTTTACCATCAGCTTGTCCTGCTAACTCTTTACTAACAATCCCCATAACTTTTCCCATATCTTTCATACCCTCTGCACCTATTTCATCGATAGTTGTAACAACTACTTTCTCAATTTCCTCATCAGTTAAGGCTTCAGGTAAAAATTGTGCAATAACATCTGCCTCTGCTAATTCCGGAGCTGCTAGGTCTTCTCTTCCTTGCTCTATGTATATAGCAGCACTATCTCTTCGTTGTTTTACTTGTTTTTGAAGTATTTTAAGTTCTTGCTCCTCTGTTAAATCTTCCTTTGCACCACTTTCAGTTTGTGCCAATAAAATAGCAGATTTCACAGCACGTAAAGCTGTTAAAGCTGTTTGATCTTTAGCTTTCATTGCTTCTTTTAAAGCCGACATGACATCTTGTTGTAAACCCATGGTTATATTTATTTGACTGCGAAGATATAAAAAAGTATGCAGTCTTCAGTCTACAGTTTTCAGTTAAAAAGATTTATAAAACGAAAAAAGTTTCTTCCCTTTGGGAAGACGGAAGATGGGCTAATAAAAAACCCGAAAAGCTGAGGGGTGCTTTTCGGGTTCATAACAAAATTAGGCCAGTGTTCTGTTTAATCCACGTTATCGTGTAAAAACGAATTATTGCTTCTTAATTGTATATCATCATTATCGTCCAATCCTATACTCGTCCTAGACATATCTGTTTCTGAAGAATGTTTAGCTTCATTTAAATCAACTCCTTGACGTTTATAAGCAGGTTCTTTTTCTATATCATCAATCTTTGCGTTGTTGAATTTATAATTAAAGTCCTTCATTTTACGTCTACGTTCTTCAGCCCGCTCTTTAAGTAACTCAGAAATTGGTGTATTTATTGGATCAATTTCTTCTGTTGTTTCTTCTTTTAAAGCAGGTTCATCTTTCGTAACCTTTTTTTCAAAAACAACATCACTATCTACTTCTTCCAAAACTTCATTAGATGCCGTTTTCTTTTTGTTAATTGAAGATTCTACCTCAACATAATCATCCAGCGCATAACGGATATCTCCATTTTCACTAGTTTCTGTAACAGGAACAACCTCTACGTAGTCATTCACTGGTATTTTTTTGATATCATCATCGGCTAATTGATGAGAAATAATATCTTCTTCTTTTGTCTCTTGATTATCATCTTCTGATGACAACGGTAAGTCAAAAGTTAAAGTAATTTGTTGCTCTTCTTCAATATAATCTGAAATAATTTCAACATCGGTAATATCTTCAACATCATCAGACATTCTTGTAACTGGTTTAATGATAAAATCTTCATCATCATCTTCCAAATTAGCAGTCACTTCCTCATAGACTACATCAATATTTTTAATAATTTCTGATGTTGGTATGAGGTCTATATTTTTAGTAGAGTCAACTGATTTTTGTTTGTCTATTGGACGTTTTTTTAAACTGTCGTTCTCTTCTTCATCTTCAGTGTTTAAATCTAAAGTATGACGAACTATTGGTGGTTCCTTCTTCTTTTCCAACTCAATGACCGGTGCAATAATTGCTGGTTCTTTTTCTTTAGGGTTCAAATCCTGATCTTCACTAAGCGAGTGTACTACCTTTTTAGTTTCTGTATTGGAAATTTCATCTTGTTGTTCAATATTAAATCCGGTTGCAATAATAGTTACAGCAATAGATTCTTCTAGAGACTCATCTTCACCAACACCCATAATAATATTGGCGCCATGTCCTGCTTCATTTTGAATGTGATCGTTGATCTCTCCTATTTCGTCAATAGTAATTTCCTGAGAACCAGAAACAATTAACAACAATACATTCTTAGCTCCTGTAATTTTATTATCGTTTAATAATGGTGAATCTAATGCTTTGCGAATGGCATCTTGAGCGCGATTTTGGCCTGAAGCCAAAGAAGACCCCATAATAGCTGTTCCACTATTACTCAATACTGTTTTGGCATCACGTAAATCAATATTTTGTGTGTAGTGATGTGTAATAACTTCAGCTATACCACGAGCAGCCGTAGATAGCACTTCATCAGCTTTAGAGAACCCTGCTTTAAAACCAAGATTACCATAAACCTCACGAAGTTTATTATTATTTATTACTATTAAAGAATCTACAACATCTCTTAACTTTTCAATCCCTTTTTGAGATTGCTCAATACGCATTCTGCCTTCAAACTGAAATGGCATGGTTACAATACCAACTGTTAAAATGTCTAATTCTCTAGCCATTTTAGCAATTATAGGAGCAGCTCCTGTACCTGTACCACCACCCATTCCAGCGGTTATAAATACCATTTTTGTATTAGAATCCAACATTTGAGAGATATCATCGAAACTCTCAACGGCCGATTGTTCTCCTATATCTGGATTTGCACCTGCTCCTAACCCCTCGGTTAGGTTTACACCTAATTGGATTTTGTTAGGAACACCGCTATTCTGAAGTGCTTGCGCATCGGTATTACATATGTAAAAATCAACACCCTTAATACCTTGCTGGAACATGTGATTAATAGCATTACTGCCTCCTCCTCCAACACCAATAACTTTAATAACATTTGATTGATTTTTAGGCAAATCAAATGCAATGCTTTCGAATTCTTCTTTGCTGCTCATAAATTCTATTTTACTGAGGTTTTATACTTTATTTTTTAATTCAATGGATTATCTCTATATGCTTTTATTAAAATGATCTGTTAAACCATTTTAATACACTCATTCTACTCTGCGTTATCTAAAAAATCTTTAACGCGCTCGGTTAACTTATCTAAAAAAGAACGGCGCTCTTTCACTGGTTGTTCTTTAATGTCTTCAATTGGTTTTTCTTCTTCGGTTTCTTCAACAGCATGCTCATCTTGCTCTAGCTTTTTTCTTTCCTGACGTTTTAAACCATCTAAAACCAGCCCTACGGCTGTTGCGTATAATGGACTTGTAATATCGTCATCGCTATCTCCTGCTAAATGCTCATTTGGATATCCTATTCTGGTATCCATTCCTGTTATGTACTCTACCAATTGCTTTAAATGTTTTAACTGGCTACCACCACCTGTTAATACAATACCTGCTATTAATTTTTTCTTTTGCTCTTCGTGTCCATAATTTTTAATTTCAACATATACTTGTTCAACAATTTCAACTACACGAGCATGTATTATTTTTGAAAGGTTCTTTAACGTAATTTCTTTTGGTTCTCTGCCTCGTAACCCTGGTATAGATACTATTTCGTTATCTTTATTTTCTCCTGGCCATGCAGAACCGAATTTTATCTTTAATAATTCTGCTTGTTTTTCAATGATGGAGCACCCTTCTTTTATATCTTCAGTAATCACATTACCTCCAAAAGGAATCACAGCGGTATGACGAATAATACCATCTCTAAAAATGGCTAAATCTGTTGTTCCCCCACCTATATCTATAAGCGCTACACCTGCTTCTTTTTCTTCTTGACTCAAAACTGCATTTGCAGAAGCTAATGGCTCTAATGTGATACCTTCTAAATTCAAACCTGCACTCTGTACACAGCGTCCAATATTTCTAATTGAAGACACTTGCCCCACAACCACATGGAAATTAGCCTCTAATCGGCCTCCGTACATTCCTATTGGCTCCTTAATTTCTGCTTGACCGTCTACTTTATATTCTTGTGGTAATACATGAATAATTTCTTCCCCAGGAAGCATAACCAATTTATGCACTTGATTTATTAATCTATCAATATCTTCATCATCTATAACATGCTCTGAATTTGGTCTTGTTATATAGTCACTGTGTTGTAAGCTTCTAATATGCTGTCCAGCAATACCAACAGTAACGCCCTCTATTTTCATTTCAGCAGAAACTTCTGCTTCTTGAACAGCTTGTTGTATAGATTGAATGGTTTGCGTAATATTATTTACAACACCACGGTGCACTCCTAGACTTTTAGATTTACCTATTCCTAAAATTTCAACTTTACCGTATTCATTTTTACGTCCAATCATGGCCACAATCTTTGTGGTTCCTATGTCTAATCCTACTGCTAAATTATGCTCCATGGCTTATATTTTGGTACATACTACTTGGTTGTCAAACTGCAAATTGACTTTACTATAATTATTTAGTGTTTTCTCTTTCAGATTTTTTTGATAAAACGCCTTTAAATTATTAATCTTTTTATCTAAAAAACTTACATCCCCTAATTGTACTATAAAATTGCAGTGTCTTAATTTTAAAGACACAACTTTATTTATACTTTGATGAATTTCTATCACATTTTTTTTCAAGAATTCATCCTTCATAATTTTAATAGCAATCTTATGAATCCTATTTAAATTATTCTTTTCAACATAACCCGTGACTAATGGTACTCTTGCTGAATAATTATTAGACAATGGCATGTAAGAACCTTCGTCATCAACATAATAAGACGCATTTGTACTTACTCGTGCTATTGGTGTTTTTTGTTCTATTTCAGCATTAAGTGTGCCATTTACAGCAACATACACTTCTGCTGTTTTAATCATTGGATTAGATTTCAGGGTGTTTTCTAGCTCATTCAAATCTAAAGTTTCTTTGGGTACATTTTTAACACCACCATATTTTTGTATTAACAATTTACTAACAGTTTCATTTGTAACGAATAAGTTATTTTCTCCGATAAACGTCACGTTTGGACCTGACACTTTTCTTACAGCATTTCTTTGTGATGCAAAAGCGAACAAAAGGCTTACTAGCACCAATAAAACAAACATCTTTATGTAACCCCAATTAACCCGCAATACTAAATTCTTTTTTAATACGTTTCACTTGTTCTCCAATATCTCCAGCTCCTATTGTTAGTATAATTTGCGCATCACTATCGTGAATAGCAGACAACAATTCTTGTTTACTTACCAACTGCTTATTTTTATTATTTATTTTATTTAATAACCATGTTGATGTTACGCCTTCAATTGGCAACTCTCTAGCTGGATAAATATCTAGTAATATCAATTCGTCAAACTGTGATAAGCTTACAGCAAAATCATCTATAAAATCACGTGTTCTGCTATACAAATGTGGCTGAAAAACAGCCAATACCTTTTTGTTAGGATACATTTCTCTAACAGCTTGATGTACGGCATTAATTTCCTTTGGATGATGTGCATAATCATCTATAAAAACCAAATCATCGGTTTTTATATGATAGGTAAACCTGCGTTTTACACCTTTATAAGAGGCCAAAGCTTTAACAAGCAGAACAGCAGAACAACCGTATTCTAAAGCCATTGCCAAAGCTATTAATGCATTCAACAGGTTATGTCTGCCAGGCAAGCCAAATTGCACATTTTTGAGGATTGTTTTTGGTGTTTTTACTTCAAAAACATAGCGCCCGTTTTCAATTTTTATATTCTGAATTGAGTAATCTGAATGATCCTCTATACCATAAGTAATACCTTGTAACGGCAAACCATTTATAACAAATAATTTCCCATTAGATTTTAATCTTTTTGAGAAATCTTCAAATGATTTTTTTAATTCTGAAGGGTCTCCATAAATATCTAAATGGTCTGCATCCATAGATGTAATACAAGCAAAATCTGGAGATAAGGTCAAGAAAGATCGATCGAACTCATCTGCCTCGACTACAGAAACCTCTGTGCCATTTAATATTAAATTAGAATTGTAATTTTCACTTATTCCTCCTAAAAAAGCAGTTAAAGGCACATCACACTCGTTCATTAAATGCCCCAAAATACTTGTTGTAGTTGTTTTTCCATGAGTACCTGCAACAGCTAAACAAAATGTATTTTCTGTTATTAATCCCAAAATTTGTGAACGCTTTAATACTCGGTATTCATGGGTATTAAAATAGCTTAATTCCAAATGATTCTCAGGAATTGCCGGCGTGTAAACTACCAGTGTTTTTTCAACATCTAAAAAGGAAACAGGAATATTATCTATTGCATCCTCAAAATGAACCTCAATACCCAAAGCGACTAAACTATCTGTTATCTCAGTTTGGGTTTTATCATAGCCCACAACACGTTTATTGTTAGCATGAAAATAACGAGCCAAAGCACTCATCCCGATACCTCCGATACCTATAAAATAAATATTATGTATGTTCCTCAAATTCATTTATTCTTTGTTCAAAAGCTTTACTACTTCGTCCACTATTTGATTTGTGGCATTCACCAATGCCAATTTTTTTATGTTGTCTCCTAATTCTTTTTGCTTTTCAGGAGATGCTACAAGTTGCGAGAACTTGTTTTCAAAATCCACATCCAAATCCGATTCTTTAATTAACATCGCCGCATCATTATCTACAATCGCCATCGCATTTTTTGTTTGATGGTCTTCTGCTACATTTGGAGATGGAATAAAAATAACTGGTTTACCTACTATACACAATTCTGAAACCGAACTTGCTCCCGCTCTAGATATGACAATATCTGCTGCGGCATAAGCAAAATCCATATTATTTAAAAATTCATAAACCTGTACATGCTTTGTATTATTATAAATTTTATACTGCTGATAATACAACTTACCACACTGCCATATTATTTGAATATTTTGCGTATCTAAAAAATCTAGTTTATTCTCGATCAACTCATTCACCCTTCTTGCCCCCAAGCTTCCTCCTAAGACCAATAGTGTATATTTTCCATGCTTTAGATTAAAAAACTCTTTAGCTTCAACTGTTTTACTATCTACATCTAATAAGTCCTGACGTACTGGATTCCCTGTTTTTATAATTTTTTCACTAGGAAAGAAACGTTCCAGACCATCATAGGCCACACATATTTTTTGTGTTTTTTTAGACAATAACTTATTGGTAATCCCAGGATACGAATTTTGCTCTTGTATTAAACTTGGTATTTTATTTGATGCCGCTACATACAACAGTGGTCCACTAGCAAAGCCCCCCGTCCCTATCGCTACATCTGGCTTAAACGATTTTATTATTCTTCTCGCATTCCAAAGACTACTCATTAATTTAAAAGGAAACACCAGATTTTTTAAACTTAGCTTACGCTGAATTCCAGAAATCCAGAGTCCTTTAATATCATATCCAGCTTGTGGCACTTTTTCCATCTCCATTCTATCTTTTGCCCCCACAAATAGAAACTCTGCATCCGGAAAACGAGACTTTAACTCATTAGCAATAGCAATGGCAGGGTAAATATGCCCTCCTGTTCCTCCTCCAGATAATATGATTTTATATGTTTCTTTTTTCGCCACTAATTCACAAATGTTTATTTGAAAAACTCTAAATTCAATCTTAAAACAGTTTTATCTTTTTTTATTTGTTCTATTTTTAGTATTTGTTTCATCTCACAAATCGTAATTCAAAAATCGTAAATCCAAAATCAGATAGTTTCCGATAAAATTTCTAATGGATTATCTTCTTTTAATTCTTGTTCTTTAATTTCTTCTCGTTTAGCACTCACACTTAGAATAATTCCAATAGCCAAACAGGTCATCCAAATTGATGTCCCCCCACTACTTACCAATGGCAATGTTTGCCCTGTTACTGGAAACAACTCTACAGCTACGGCCATATTAATTAATGCTTGAAATACTATTGGCAACCCAACACCTAACACTAAAAGCTTACCAAATATGGTATCCGATTTTTGAGATACAATAACAATTCTAAACAACAACCACATATAAAGAATCATAATTGTTAACCCTCCTATTAAGCCATATTCTTCAATAATAATTGCAAAAATGAAATCTGATGATGATTGTGGCAAGGCATGTTTTTGGATACTTTTACCTGGCCCTACACCAAAAACCCTACCTGATGCTATAGCTACTTTTGCTTTTTCTATTTGATAATCAGCTTCAGTATCTTCGCTATTCGAGTAGTTTTTTATTCTATTTTCCCATGTTGTTACTTTAACATGTAATGGTCCTGTTGTTAATTTGGCAAACATCACAAAGAAGACTAGTGCCAACAAGCCTGAACCTAATATAACGCCTAAATAACGTATGGGATACCCGCCTAAAAAAACCAAGAATATGACCATTAAAAATATAATAGCCGCTGTTGAAAAGTTAGATGGCAAGATCAACGCTAAAACTAAGAATACGGGTATCCAAAGCGGTAAAATGGACTTCTTTAATGTGATATCGATATCTTTAATTTTAGACATGTATCGCGCTACATACACCATAAGTACAACTGATGCAAAAGTTGATGTTTGAAAGGACATACCAACAATAGGTATTTTAATCCACCTGCTAGCGCTAGCACCTCCCATTACCGTACCTTGCAACATCGTAATAATCAACAACACCAAAACTATTGGAATCATAACTAAAGACAAGCCTTTAAAATATCGATATGGTATTTTATGAACGCCATACATAATAGCAAACCCTAAAAACAAATGCATAAAATGCTTTACGAATGCAATAAACGTATTGCCGTTATACTTGACATATGCCAAATCACTTGCAGCACTATAAACAGGTAAAAACGACGCTATAGCCAACAACGTTACTATGGCCCAAATCAATCGATCTCCTTTTATGTTTTTAAATACTGTTTGCATCCCATCTGTCCTATTGGACATCTTCCCTAAGGGAAGAATATTGTTATTTAATTATACTTTATTACTTGTAGATTCCTGCCTTCTCAGGAATGACAAGTGATTATAAATTTCTTACGGCATTTTTAAATTGACGTCCTCGATCTTCATAGTTTTGAAATAAATCAAAACTTGCGCATGCTGGCGATAATAAAACACTGTCTCCTGCTTCTGTAATTTTATAAGCAATTTTCACAGCCTCACTCATAAATTGTGTTTCAACAATAATATCTACCATACCTTCAAAAGTTCTCATTAGCTTTTCATTATCAACTCCTAAACAGATAATGGCCTTCACTTTTTCATTTACAAAAGGAAATAATTCTTCATAATTGTTTCCCTTATCTTCTCCTCCTACAATCCAAACAGTAGGCGAATCCATACTCTCCAACGCATAATATGTAGCATTAACATTAGTTGCCTTAGAGTCGTTTATGTATTGAACTTTATTAATTTTTAAAACCTGTTCTAAACGATGCTCAACGCCCTGAAAATTCTCTAAGCTTTCTCTTATGGTTTGCTTTCTAATTTTAAGTAAATGCGAAACCGTCGAAGCAGCCATAGCATTTTTTATATTGTGTTTTCCCTCTAATGTTAAATTTGTTGTTGGCATAATTATTTGGTTGTTATTTATTGTTATTTTGATCTTATTATCTTCTAAACAAGCACCATTCTCGATGTTTTTTGTTAATGAAAATGGTAATAATGTTGATTGAACTGGGTTATTTTTTAGATGATTTTCTATGACTTTATCGTCTGCATCATAAATCAAATAATCATCTTTAGTTTGATTCATTGCTATTCGGAATTTTGATACGATATATTTCTCAAATTGATAGTCATATCTATCTAAATGATCGGGTGTTATATTAGTGATGACAGCTATATGTGGTTTAAAATTGACGATATCATCTAATTGAAAACTACTAATCTCTAACACATAATTTTCAAAGTCCTCTTCTAAAACTTGTTTAGCAAAACTATCTCCTATATTGCCCGCTAACCCCACATTTAATTCTTGCTTTAAAATATGATGTGCCAAGGATGACGTTGTTGTTTTTCCGTTACTTCCTGTAACCCCAACTATAATAGCGTCAGTGAAATTTGATGCAAATTCAATTTCAGATACCACTAACATTCCTTTATCATGAATTTGTTTTACTAGAGGCGCTTTATCTGGTATGCCCGGGCTTTTCATAACGATATCTGCATTCAGAATTTTATCTTCAGAATGTTTTCCGTCTTCCCATTCAATCTCATTATGTATAAGAACTTGTTTATATGTTTCTTTAATTATTCCTCTATCTGAAACAAAAACATCATAGCCTTTTTCTTTCCCAAGAAGCGCCGTACCAACACCGCTTTCTCCTCCTCCTAATATGACTAAACGCCCCATCCTAAACCCTTCCCCAGAGGGTAATGACTTACCACTCTGTTTTTATCAATTGTTTTTATATAAATTTCTTTTATCACTTTTTTAACTCTATTTCTCTTTTTCACGATTGTGAGATTCCTGCAAAGGCAGGAATTTTATCGTATTTTCAATGTTACAATTGAAAGAATCGCTAACAGAATACCTATAATCCAAAATCGGGTTACAATCTTACTTTCATGGTATCCTGATTTTTGATAGTGATGGTGAAGTGGTGACATTTTGAAAATGCGACGTCCTTCTCCATATTTTTTCTTAGTATATTTAAACCAGCTCACCTGCATGATTACTGATAGGTTTTCAGCTAAAAAGATACCGCACAGCACTGGAATTAGCCATTCTTTACGAACTGCAATAGCTATCACTGCGATTATACCACCAATAGTTAAACTTCCTGTGTCTCCCATAAAAACTTGAGCCGGGAATGTATTATACCATAAGAAGCCTATTAATGCCCCTACAAAAGCAGCGATATAAATCGTAATTTCTTCTACTCGTGGGATATACATGATATTGAGATAATCTGAGAAGATGATATTACCTGAAACCCATGCAAAAATCCCCAAAGTAAGGACTATTATTGCCGAGGTTCCTGCTGCTAAACCATCAATACCATCTGTTAAATTCGCACCGTTTGAAACAGCCGTAATTATAAGAATGGCTATCACAATAAAAATAATCCATGCATACTTTCCTAAACTCGGACTTATCCATGTTACTAAATCTGCGTAATCAAATTCATTTCCTTTTACAAAAGGGATTGTAGTCTTTGTTGATTTTATTTCGTCCTTAAATAATTTTGAAGCTTCCACTTTTGGATTTTCGGCTAAAAGAATTTGTTGCTCAGCCACCGGAAGCTTTTCTTTCATGGTAACATCAGAATGAAAAAACAAAGTTGCCCCAACTATAATACCAAGCCCCACTTGCCCAAGAATCTTAAATCGTCCTTTTAAACCTTCTTTGTCATTTTTGAATTTTTTAATGTAATCATCAATAAAACCAATAACACCCATCCAAAGTGTTGTCACTATCAATAGAATGATGTAAATATTTTCCAGTTTCGCCAATAATAACACAGGAATTAAAGTCGCCAGAATTATAATAACACCTCCCATAGTAGGTGTTCCTGCCTTTTCTTGCTGTCCAGCTAACCCCAGATCTCTAATGGTTTCACCTACTTGCTGTCTTTGCAAAAAACGAATAATCCGTTTTCCATATATTGTTGAAATAAGCAGCGACAAAATCATTGCTAAAGCAGCTCTAAAAGTTAAAAAACCAAAAAGAGTTGCTCCAGGAAATTGAAACTGTTTTTCTAAATAATCGAATAGATAATACAACATGTTATTTTTGTATTTGCTTTAAAAATTCTTGTACTATTTTATAATCATCAAAATCAAAGCGCTCGCCTTTAATTTCTTGATATGTTTCATGCCCTTTTCCTGCTATTAAAATAATATCGTTCGGTTGGGCCAATTGACAAGCTGTTTTTATGGCTTGCTTTCTATCTACTATAGTTAATGTTTTTTTATAATTCTGGGGTTCAACACCTTTTTCTACATCGTTAAGAATATCTTCTGGAACTTCGCTACGCGGATTATCACTTGTAAAAATGACTTTTGTACTTAAAGCCGAAGCTATATGTCCCATTTTTGGGCGTTTGGTTTTATCTCTATCGCCCCCACAGCCAACTACTGTTATTAATTCTTCATTTTTAGTTCTAATACTATTAATAGTTTCTAATACATTTTTCAATGCATCTGGCGTATGCGCATAATCTACTATAGCTGTAATTTTTTCATCAGAAATTAAATACTGGAATCGCCCACTTACATTATCCAATTCGCTTATTAAGCGCAATATTTCAACCTTTTCTAAACCTAACAATTCAGCGGTAGCATAAATTGCCAATATATTGTATGCATTAAAACCTCCTATAAGCCTAGCCCAAACCTCACTATCATTTATTTTAAGCAATAGGCCGCTAAATTGGTTTTCTAAAATTTGAGCCTTATAATCTGCATAGCCCTTTAAAGCATAGGTAAGTTTTTTAGCTTTTGTATTTTGGAGCATAATGAGCCCATTTTTATCATCGACATTCACTAATGCAAAAGCTTCCTTTGAAAGTCCGTCAAAAAATGCTTTCTTAACGTCTCTATACTCCGAGAATGTTTTATGGTAATCCAAGTGATCGTGAGATAAATTGGTAAAAATGCCACCTTCAAAATACAGCCCTTCTGTTCTGTGTTGATGAATTCCATGAGAACTCACTTCCATAAAACAAAATTCGACCCCTGTACTATTCATCTCCTTTAAATATTTATTTATAGTTAATGAATCAGGCGTTGTATGCGTTGCTTTATACTCCGTATTATCAACCATTATTTTCACTGTCGATAATAATCCTACCTTGTAACCTGCTTTTTTAAATAATTGATACAATAAACTTGCTATAGTTGTTTTTCCATTGGTTCCTGTAACTCCGACAAGTTTTAAGTTTTCTGATGGAGCCTCATAATAATTTGAGGCTATCATAGCTAAAGCCCTGCTGGAATTACCAACTTCTACATAAGTAACACCATCCATTAATGTTGCTGGCAATGTCTCACATACAACTCCAATAGCTCCATTATTTATGGCGACATCAATAAAATCATGACCATCTGCAATGTTTCCACGAATAGCAACAAACAAACCTCCACTTGTAATTTTCCGAGAATCAAAATCAACAGCACCAACACTAACGCTTGTACTACCTACTACCGCGTTAATACTTACCTTATACAATATGTCTTTTAATACCATCATGATGCTTTTAAAACCACTATTTGATTGTCTTTTAATTTTTCGCTTTTATTAACAGATTGCGATTTCACAACACCATTCCCGCTAAGCTTCACTTTTATATTAACATCCATATTCTCTAAAAGCGCTAAAGCATCCATTGCAGGTAAACCAATGACATTTGGCATTATCGTCCTATAAGTGCTTGCTGTCTTATAAAAACTTTCATATTCTTTTTCTGCCGAAGCCACCTTAACTTTAAGAGATCTCACCTCATCAATCCTAGGAGTATCTGTATATATTTTTTGTGCTATTCTTTTAAATACTGGCCCTGTAACATCTGCGCCATAAAACCCAACTTCTGTACTTGGCTTATGAATAACCACTATGCATGAATATTTTGGGTTTTCTACAGGAAAATATCCAGAAAATGAGGATATATATCTTTTATCATCTTCCCAGCCTTTCATCCAATATTCGGTTCTTGCAGTCCCTGTCTTTCCAGCCATTGAGAAATTTTCAGAGTACAGTTTTTCTCCTGTACCCCTAACCACTATATTTTTTAAAATTTCTCGTATCTTATTTAGAGTTTCATCAGAGCAAATCTTTTTCTTGATCACTTCTTTATCGAAGGTTTCTATGTCTTCATCAAATTCCTTTACTGCTTTTAAAAACCTTGGCTTAACTAGCTCCCCATTATTTGCTATAGCATTATAAAAAGCCAAGGTTTGAAGTGGTGTTAACTCTAAATTATAACCATATGCCATGGAAGGCAGTGCATTTCTACTCCATTTTTTATCACCTGGCTCAGGAATATCAGGCTCTCCTTCTCCTATAATAGAAACACCTAAAGGTTTGTTCAAGCTCCATTCTTTAAGTCTTTCTATAAATTTTTTAGGATTATCGGAATAGTGCTTATCTATTATAGTTGCCAAACCAATATTAGAAGAAACCTCCAACGCGCGAGCTGCCGAAATTTCGCCATACCCCCCATGATGAGAATCATTTATATATCTACCATAAAATCTTTTTCTACCTTTTTTAGTGTCAACAATTGTAGACGTATCAATAACTCGATCTTCTAAAGCTGCCATCATCGCCATTACCTTAAACGTAGAACCTGGCTCATGACTTTCCCCTACTGCATAATTTAATTTTTCATAATACACCCCTTTAGTGGTTCTACCCAAATTTGAAATAGCTCTAACTTCTCCTGTTTTCACTTCCATAACCACCACACAACCATGTTCAGCTTCATACTTATTTAGCTGTTTTAAAAGTGCATGGTGAGCAATATCTTGAATATTAACATCTATGGTTGTATATACATCATAACCATCTTTTGGCTCCACTTGATTATGATCGGTCATTGGCTTCCACTTACCATTACCTATTTTCTGTTTTTTTCTTATGCCGTCTGTTCCTCTTAAGTATTTTAGTCCAAAAGCACCATCAATACCTGGCCTGGTTACATTCCCATCTTCATCAAATCGCTCATACCCAATAGTACGTCTTGCAATGCTACCCATAGGAAACTCTCGTTTCGTTTTTTGTTCAACAATCAATCCTCCAGAAATAGCGCCCCGTTTTAAAAGCGGAAAATTTCTAAACCGTACATAATCTGTGTAATTAATATTTTTAACTAATAGGTAGTATTGATTCTTATTTAACCTAGCTTTTCTTATTTCTCTCTCATAATAGCTTGAAGATTTCCCTAAATAACCCGAAAGAGAATCGCATAACGGCTTTATAAATTCTTCGAAGGTTTTCCGCTGTGAGGTTACAGCATCTATCGCTATGTTATATTTAGGGATGGATGTAGCCAACAAACTACCATCGTTAGCATATACATTGCCTCTGTTTGCTGGAATAGTAATATCTTGAATATCTCTTTTATCGACTAAAGACCGGTACTTATCTCCTTGCAAAAACTGAATGCTTAACAATTTAAACATCACAGCAAGCCCAAAGACGAACATACATCCTGCTATAAAATACAATCGGTTTAATATGTCTTTCTCTTTTACTGCCAAAGACTCGCTTTATTTTTGAGGTTTTACTTTTATTTTTTTAGGCGGGATCACCGATGGCGATATACCTTTTTCTTTCATTTTCCTAATAACTGCTGACTCCATTTTAAGCCTCATAAGCTTGGAACGCCCATCAACAAATGCCGAACGCATTTCTTTAACTTCATTTTTTAATCGGGCAATTTCATATACTTTTTTATCTGCACTATGCGAGCTTGCTATCATTATAATTGCTAAAACAGAAATAAAAATGATAAACCTCCAATTCTTAAAAGAATCATCACTTACCAAGAAAGTTCCTTTTAATATGTTATAGATGTTTTTTTTCATTAGCCCCATTGTCCTACGGACATTTCCCCTAAGGGGAAATTTTCACTATATTTTTTCCGCAATTCGCAACTTTGCGCTTCTAGCTCTACTATTCATATTTATTTCCTCTTTTGATGGCACAATCAAACCATTCACCTTTTTTAATGGTACTTCAAAATTCCCAAACATGTCTCGCTCAGGCTCACCTTCAAACATCCCATTTCTAATAAAACGTTTCACCAACCTATCTTCCAGAGAGTGATAGGATATAAAACTTAACCGACCACCTTTAAACAAAATTTCAGGTGTTTGTTCTAAAAACTCTTTTAAAACTTCAATTTCTTGATTTACTTCTATTCGGATAGCTTGATAAATCTGAGCCAACACCTTGTTTTCATGTCGTGGTGGTAAAAATTTCCTCAACACACTTTTTAATTGCTCACTAGTTATTATCGGTTCTGTTCTTCTATACTCAACTATTAATCTTGCCATGGCTGGAGCTGCACGTAATTCTCCATACTGCAAAAACACTTGTTTTAATTGCTCTTCTTCATATTCGTTTACCACATGAAAAGCAGACAACTCATTTTGCTGATTCATACGCATATCTAAGTCCGCTTCAAAACGTGTAGAAAACCCTCGCTCGGCAACATCAAATTGATGCGAAGAAACTCCAAAGTCCGCTAAGACCCCATCTACTTGCTTTACACCATGAAAGCGCAAAAACCGTTTTATATATCTGAAGTTTTCATGAATTAATGTAAACCGCGGGTCATCAATCGCATTTCCAAGAGCATCTTCATCCTGATCAAAAGCAAACAACTTTCCATTTTCGCCAAGCCTGCTCAATATTTCCTTGCTATGACCACCACCTCCAAATGTTACATCTACGTAAACACCATCTTCTTTGACAGCCAAACCATCTACGGTTTCTTTCAATAATACCGGGTTATGATATTCCATTGTCATCGTCGTCTTGTCCCATTACTTCTTCTGCTAAATCCGCGAAATCTATAGCCGCATCATCAATAGCTTGTTCATATAAATCTTTATCCCAAATTTCGATTATGTTTATAGCCGAAGCCACCACTATATTTTTCGAAATACCAGCAAACACGGTTAAGTCTTTTGGAATTAACAAACGCCCGTTAATGTCTACTTCAACCATTTTTGCCCCCGCAGTAAACCTGCGAATAAAATCGTTGTTTTTCTTTTTAAACTTATTAAGCTTATTCATTTTCTGCATTAAAATCTGCCATTCTCCCATTGGATACAACTCCAGGCATTTCTGAAACACAGAACGACGTAATACAAAACCGTCAGGTAGAATAGAAGACAACTGCTTTTTTATAGCAGCAGGCATCATCAACCTTCCTTTTGCATCAACTTTACAATCGTATGTCCCTGTTATTAAGTCCAAAGCAGTTTGTTGAAATTTTAACGTTTAATTTTCAAATATATTGAAAAATATACCACATTTTACCACTTTATACCACTTTGTTAATAATTTTTCGACTAAATGGGGGTTAAAAACGTTTTGGACCTAAAAAAAAGGCACTGAACTCTTACTATCAAGATGTTAAAGTCAAAAATTTAATAACATATCTTTTATCAACATTCCTTATAGAAAGTATTATTTTTGCCAAATAATTTATATAGTTAAAATATGAATGAATTAACTATATTTGTTTTTAATGCAGTGACCAACAAATAATGATGTATCGTTTAAAAAAGGAAAAAGAATATAATTACCTTGAAGCTGGAGAAGGCACGCCTATTATAGTATTACACGGCCTTATGGGTGGATTAAGTAATTTTAATGCCGTCTCGGATTTTTTTAGTGAAAAAGACTATAAAATCATTATTCCGGAATTGCCTATCTACACAATGTCTTTGTTAAAAACCAATGTAAAAAGCTTTGCTAAGTATTTACATGATTTTATAGAATTTAAAGGTTTTAAGGACGTTATTTTACTAGGAAATTCGCTTGGCGGACACATCGGTTTATATCACACAAAATTATACCCTGAAAAAGTAAAAGCTCTAATTATTACTGGCAGCTCAGGACTTTATGAGAGCGCCATGGGTGGTGGATATACAAAGCGTAGTGATTATGAAGTGATTAAAAAGAAAGCCCAGGAAGTTTTTTACGATCCTGAAGTGGCCACTAAAGAGATTGTTGATGAAGTTTACGAAACTGTAAACGATCGCAACAAACTTATAAAGACACTTGCCATTGCCAAAAGTGCCATAAGACATAATATGGCAAAAGATTTACCTAATATGAATACACCAACTTGTATTATCTGGGGTAAAAATGACAATGTAACTCCTCCTGAAGTTGCTGAAGAATTTAACGAATTACTACCTGACTCTGACTTGTATTGGATAGACAAATGCGGTCATGCCGCTATGATGGAGCATCCGGATGAATTCAATGAAGTCATGCATGAGTGGTTGAACAAGAGAGGGTTTTAGGTTTTAAAAATCCGTTAAATCAAGTTTTATTAAAAAAACCAAGTCCAATTAATGAAATTCTCGACCTTACTGAAACAAGTTCAGCACTAGTCTTGGGAATAACAAAAATATGAAGATTAAATCTGCCGAGTTTGTAATGAGCAATTCTGATGTTGCAAAATGCCCAAAAAGCATGTTGCCGGAATATGCTTTTATTGGTAGAAGTAATGTTGGTAAATCATCCCTTATAAACATGTTAACCAGTCGGAAAAGTTTAGCAAAAACGTCTGGTAGACCTGGAAAAACACAACTAATAAACCATTTTTTAATTAATAAAAACTGGCATTTGGTAGATTTACCAGGTTATGGGTATGCGCGTGTTTCAAAAAGCTCTAAAAAAGTATTCCAAAAATTTATAACGCAATATTTTGGCTTACGTGAACAGCTTGTCACGGCATTTGTTTTAGTAGATATTAGACATAACCCACAACCTATAGATTTAGAATTTATGCAATGGCTGGGTGAAAATGGGATACCATTTTCTATTATTTTTACTAAAGCGGATAAGCTAAAGCCAAAAGCGATTGACAATCACGTGGAAGCTTACAAAACGATTCTTTTAGAAACTTGGGAAGAAATGCCAAACTACTTTATAACCTCTTCTTCTAAAGATATTGGTAAAGAGGATGTTTTAGGGTATATAGATTCTTTGAATGCCAATATGATAACGAATTAGCTTAAAATAAAATTCTTAAGTTTTAATTTGTAGCACTATTTTGCTTGCTCTCCCGCCATTCTTACTAATTCTTAACATCCAATGCATCCCTAAGTGCATTGCCAATCAACATAAACGCCATTACCAAACTCATAATACAAAGTCCCGGTATAATAGCTAAATACGGTTTTCCTAGTATAATATAATTATAGTGATCTTTAATCATGGCGCCCCAACTTGACATGGGCGGTTGCGCTCCAATACCTAAAAAACTAAGACCGCTTTCTATTAAAATAGCTCCTGCAAAATTAGCTGCCGAAATCACAATAACTGGTGCCATTATATTGGGCAAAATATGCTTGGTAATAATTCTAAAATCGTTAAACCCTAAAGCTCTTGCTGCCGTTACATATTGCATTTCTTTGGCACTAATTATTTGACCACGCACTACTCTAGCCACTTCAACCCACATAGTAAGTCCTACAGCAATAAACACTTGCCAAAAGCCTTTGCCTAAAGCCAGTGTTATAGCAATAACCAGCAATAAGGTTGGAATGGACCAAGTAACATTAATAATCCACATAATAACAGCATCAACTTTTCCTCCAAAATAGCCTGCAACACTGCCCATAAAAACTCCAATTAGTAACGAAATAAAAACGGCCACAAATCCTATAAAAAAAGAAATTCTGGCGCCAACCAATACACGACTTAACAAATCCCTGCCATATTTATCTGTACCAAAAGGAAAGGCTTTTTCTTTTATGTAATGATCTGTTTTACCATTTGGAAATAGACTTAATGGGATTGTTTTTTCAACACCTTCTAAACCATCTGCTGCATATTCTTTATACATTAACAGATTTTCTTTTATCGAATATTTTGAAATAGGAACTTCGGTATCGGTATTTTTCTTTCCGAAAAATACTTTACTCAACCAACTTTGATGATTTTCTAATTGCGATGGAATGGTTAGGATTTCAATTTTAAAACCTGGCTTCTTAGAATGAATTGACAAATGCATTTGGTTTGCATACTGCGAATCATCTGGCGCAAAAACATAAGCAAATACAGACACTAAGCCTACGAATACGATAAAGTAAAAACTAAAAACGCCCCAAAAGTTCTTTTTAAACTTTTGGAGCGCTAACTGTTTTAATGAGCTTGATTTATGACTCATAAATAAACTTATTTTCTTACTACTGTAGATGCTACTTTTTTAATAGGGTAAGACATTTTTAAATCCTCTAATACATTAAGTGCTTCTTCAATATAAACATCTTGACTTAAACTCTGGTGCCAACGCTCGCGCTTCTCTTTTAAGTCTGTAGTATCTTTTTGAAAAAGAGACATCTCATAGCTGTGCGATTTAAACGTTAAATTTGTCTGATATTCAGAAATCGCTTTAAACTTTTCAGATTCTTCTTCATTTAAATCCAACTTAGCCTTATACTTTTTATAATTCAAAGAATAAACAGTTTCATCTATTTTATTTTTTACCCATTTAGCATTTTCTTCAATAAGCTTCAACTGTTCATTATTTACCATACGTTCTTTACTCCTTTTTACGGTTTCATTATAATCAAAATAGTATTCCCAAGGTGTATAATCTGCAGCATCAATTTCATCCCATGGCAATGGGTTTTCCTTATCTTTTTCACCAACATCAATAAAACTAAAACGTCCAGGCACTCTCACGTCACTTTTAACACCTTCAAGCTGAACTGATCCTCCATTAATCCTATAATACTTTTGGGTTGTTAAAGCTAGAGCTCCTAAATCCCCACTGGTATTACTCCTTAACATCTTATTTAAATTAATAACATTTTGAACAGTTCCTTTACCATACGTTTGCTTACTACCAATAATAATAGCGCGTTTATAGTCCTGCATTGCAGCCGCCATAATTTCGGAAGCAGACGCTGATATTTCATTAACTAAAACAACCAAAGGTCCATCCCAAGAAATTGATTTATCCATATCTTTTAAGACTTCCTTAGCCTCACCTGTAGAACGTACTTGTACTATTGGCCCTTCTTTTATAAACAAACCAGCCATATCTACAACTGCTGGCAGTGAACCACCTCCATTGTTACGCAAATCTAAAACTAAGCCTTCCATCCCTTCAGATTTTAAACGCTCAATTTCATTTTTTACATCCATAGCTGCATTTATATTTTCATAGTCTTTAAAATCCACATAAAAAGCTGGTAAATTTATAACTCCAAATTTTTTGTCGCCTTTGTTTACTATTGAAGATTTGGCATAAGTTTCAACCAACTCCACAACATCTCTTACTATATCAATATCTTTAACAGTTCCATCTACTTTTTTAATAGTCAATGTTACTTTAGTACCCTTAGGCCCTTTAATATATTTAATAGCATCGTTTATTCGCATACCAACTATATTTACAGGAAACTCTTCATCTTCTTGCTTTACTTTCAAAATAACATCTTCAACCTCTAGTTTTTTACTTCTCCAGGCCGGACCTCCAGAAATAAGTTCTACTATTTTTATATAGTCCATTCTTTTTTGCAACCTAGCTCCTATACCTTCTAATTTACCAGACATACGTTGATCAAAATCTTCTTTACCTCTAGGCGCTAAATAATATGTATGCGGATCAAACTCTTCAACAATAGTATTGACATAAATAGCGAACCAATCTTCACGTTGTAAATCGTCAATATTATCATTAAAATAAATATCAATAGATTTTAATGTGGCATCACGAGATTCTTTTTCAATTTGGGCATCTGTCTTCATTACATAAGACGGATCTTTTTCTTTTGCCTGTTTTTCTTGTTCTATTAAATCATCATAATTAGAAAGTGTTGAGAATTTAAGTTGTTTTCTCCAACGCTCTTTCATTTCTTTTCTACTGTTTACAAACTTACTATTCTCGTAATTTGTATCGAATTCTTCATCAATATTATAATCAAAAGGTTCAGATAAAACTTCTTTATAAATTCCTTTTGATTCTTCTATACGCTCTAACATACGCTTATTTACAACATTGAAAAATGTAATTTCTGTAGCCTTGAGCTGGTTATCTAGAAAATACTTATATTTTTCAAATTCCTTATAATCAGACTCATGAAAATAACGCTTCACCGGGTCTAGTATTTCAATATAATCTGTAAACAACTCCGCTGAAAAATTGTCATTCATCGCAATAGGGTCAAAATGGCCCTGCTCTAAAACAAATGTTATGATTTGTATTAGTAGCTTATCTTTATCTGGATTACTGAATTTTTTAGTAGTAAAACTGCAAGATCCAAATGCAAACAGCAATAAGAGAGACAAAATTTTATAATTCCTTTTCATAATTTTTTTCATCCATTAATATTTAATTACCCAATAGAGTAATATGTATATTTCACTAAAATAAAGAAAAAATTATGCCAATGTGGGCAATTGATGCAAATTTTTTGTTAAACCAAAGAAATTAACAGTTTACTGGCGAAATTGTGTATTTTAGCGATGCCATAGAAGTATTAAATGACAGAAAAACCACTCATATTAGTTACGAACGACGATGGCATAAGCGCTCCAGGTATTAGAACATTAATTTCGATTATGAATACTATTGGCGAAGTTGTAGTCGTTGCTCCGGATAGTCCACAAAGCGGCATGGGACATGCTATCACATTAGACTCAACACTTTATGCCGAACGTGTTTACATGGATGACGGCCCACAAATTGAATACAGCTGTTCTGGAACACCTGCTGATTGTGTAAAATTAGCTATTAGAGAGTTATTAGATCGAAAACCAGACCTCTGTGTTTCTGGTATTAATCACGGCTCGAATTCATCTATAAATGTTATTTATTCCGGCACTATGAGTGCAGCTATTGAAGCTGGTATTGAAGGAATTCCTGCTATTGGTTTTTCTTTACTTGATTATACATGGAATGCTCATTTTGAGGCATCAAAATCATATGTAAAAACGATTACTGAACAACTTTTAAATAATGGTTTACCTAACGATATTGTGCTTAATGTTAACATCCCTAATATTTTAAAAGAAGACATAAAAGGTATTAAAATATGCAGACAGGCTAAAGCAAATTGGGTTGAAGAATTTGATAAACGTAAAACCCCACAAGGGAAAGATTATTATTGGCTTTCGGGAAAATTTGTTAATTTAGATGGTGGCGAGGATACCGACGAATGGGCACTAGAGCAAGGGTACGTTTCTGTTGTTCCTATTCAATTTGATTTAACAGCACATCAATTCATTAAAACTTTAAAGACTTGGAATTTAAATGATTAAAAAAGATATTTTTATAGGAATATTTGTTGGCCTCATAGCAAATACTATTGGCTTATTTTTTTCAGCAACTTTTTTAGGACGGGGAGATGACTTTATGACAGTTATTAAAGCTGCAGCATCTGAAGGTTTTTTAGGTAAATTAATAAGTTTAGGCGCTATTTTAAATTTAATAGCTTTCTTTATTTTTATAAGAAAAAAACAAGATTATAGAGCAAGGGGAGTTTTATTGATTACTGTTTTTATTGCTGTTTTCACATTCGTTTTCAAACTTTTTTAAATAGTGAAGTTACATCTGAGTATTTTTACAAATCAATTTTAGACAGATGAAATATTACATTCTAGCCGGAGAAGCATCAGGAGATTTACATGGCTCTAACTTGATGAAAGCATTACTAAAAAAAGATGTTCATGCAGACATTAGATTTTGGGGAGGCGATCTTATGCAAGCTGTGGGTGGTACTTTGGTAAAGCACTACAAAGAACGTGCGTTTATGGGGTTCTCTGAAGTTATTATGAATCTATCTAAAATTTTCAAACTCATTTCATTTTGTAAAAGCGACATAAAGACTTTCAATCCAGATGTTATTGTTTTTATTGACAATTCGGGATTTAATTTACGCATAGCAAAATGGGCAAAACTCCAAAATTTTAAAACTAATTATTATATTTCTCCTCAGGTTTGGGCTTCAAGAGCTGGTAGAGTAAAAGCTATAAAACGCGATATTGATGCTATGTACGTTATCCTACCCTTTGTAAAACCTTTTTACAAAAAGTATGGCTATGATGTAACGTTTGTTGGGCACCCATTAATTGATGCTATTACTAATCGCGAACAAATTGATGAATTTGAATTTCGAGACTCTTATAATTTAGGCAATAAACCTATTATTGCACTCTTACCGGGAAGTAGAAAACAAGAAATAACGAAAATGCTTTCGGTGATGTTAAGCCTAGTCGATGATTTTCCAGATTATCAGTTTGTAATTGCCGGTGCTCCCAGTCAAGATTATAGTTTTTATGAAACTTTTATAAAATCTTACGACGTAAAGTTTATCTCCAATAAAACTTATGATTTACTAAGTGTCTCTAATGCTGCTTTAGTAACATCCGGGACAGCTACATTAGAAACTGCTCTTTTTAAAGTACCTCAGGTCGTATGTTATAAAGGAAGCGCTCTTTCTTATCAAATTGCAAAGCGAATCATTACTTTGAAATTTATTTCGTTAGTTAATTTGGTTATGGATAAGGAAGTGGTTACTGAACTTATCCAAAATAATTTCAACAAAAAAAGATTGAAATTAGAGCTTGACAAAATTTTAAATCCTGATGTACGCCACACCATATTTCTAGAATATTATGAGCTGGAAAAAGCTTTAGGCGGAAAAGGTGCCAGTGAAAAAACGGCTCAGTTGATTTATGATGCACTAAGGGCATAAGACTGCTTTACTATTAGAATCAATAGCAGCAAATGCGAATCGTTGATGTTTTGCACTTTATTAACAAAACGAACTGGCTAGTTCCTTATAAATCAATTGGAAGCAAGCACAAACCAATGTTAGTAGGATGTACTACGGAAAATAAAAAGTGTTTATATCTTATTTTATTATAAATTTACAATTAGTAACCCAAACCTACTTCAATTTATAATGAAAAAAACAATCTTGATTCTTTTAATGATTATAGGCTTTACTAGCTGTAAATCTTCAAAACGGGCTAGAAATAAAAAAGAAGCTTCAACAACGGTCATAAGTAAAAAGAACAGAAAAGAAGCAGTTGCCTACAAAGCCAAAGACAAGAAAAAGCTATCCAAAGCTGATCATATTATAGACTACGCAAAGCAATTTGAAGGTGTTCGCTACAAATGGGGAGGCACTACGAAATCCGGAATGGATTGTTCTGGATTGGTTTTTAAGTCGTTCGAATCACATGACATCATATTACCTAGAATATCTAGAGATATGGCGAAAAAAGGCAATAAAATTCCACTTAGAAAAGCGCAGGAAGGTGATTTACTTTTCTTTAAAACCAGTAAAAACAGAAGACACCGTATTAATCATGTTGGCCTAATTATAAAGTCTAAAGCTGGAGACATCTCTTTTATACATGCCACTTCCACTAAAGGGGTTATTGTTTCTAAACTTTCAGAAAGCTATTGGAAATCAACCTTTGTGGAAGTACGTAAAATATTGTAAGATATTTCATATATTGCAAATACGTGCAATTACTGAATTTTACAATAATTAAGTTAACGATTTGCCTAGTTATAGGCATTGCTATTGGTTACTTTTTTAGCATTCCCTTACATTTTTCTTTATACCTAACAGCTTCGTTTTTTGCTATCTTATCCGTCTTTTACTTTACCGTAAAAAAGAAAATAGACCAGACCAATTGGTTTGGGTTACTTTCTTTTTTAACGATGGTTAGTATAGGTATATTAACTGTAAATTTTCATAATGAAAAAAACTTTTCTGATCATTATGCAAATCAAATTTCAATAGAAAATGATACGATTAAAACGATTACATTTAGAATTAGAGATGTTTTAAAATCTGATAATTTCTATGATAAATATGTTATTGATCTTATAGAAATTGACGGAAACAAGGTAAGCGGTAGATCCCTTATAAATATTCAAAAAGATGCATCACAAACTGCTTTAAAAGTTGATGATATATTTATAAGCAAAATAGTCTTTAAGAGTTTAAATAAACCATTAAACCCTCATCAATTTAATTATAAAAACTATTTAAAGAATAAATACATTTACCATCAAATATTTAGCTCTTATCCATCACTTTTACAGGTAAGTTCTAAAACACATACGCTATTTGGTTTTGCTAACAATATTCGCGAACACATCAATTCAAAATTAAAATCTCATCATTTTAAACCAGACGAACTTGCCATAATTAATGCTTTATTATTGGGACAACGGCAAACCATTAGTAAAACGGTTTATTCTAATTATACAAACGCAGGCGCCATACATATTTTGGCTGTATCCGGGTTGCATGTTGGTATTATTTTAATTATTCTAGGCCTGGTACTCAAACCTATCGAAAGCTTTAAACATGGAAAACTTGTAAAAACAATTTTACTGGTAGTGCTTTTGTGGTGCTTTGCCTTTATTGCTGGTTTGTCGGCATCTGTAACCAGAGCGATCACTATGTTTAGCATTATAGCAATAGCTTCAAACCTAAAAAGACCTACCAACATATACAACACCTTAGCTATTTCTATATTTATACTTTTGCTTTTTAAACCCATGTTTTTATTTGATGTTGGTTTCCAGTTAAGTTATTTGGCTGTTTTTGCTATTGTTACTGTTGACCCACTCATTTATAAACGGTGGAAACCAAAATATAAAATATTAGATTTTTACTGGCATACATTCACTGTTACACTTTCTGCTCAATTGGGAGTAATCCCGATAAGCCTATACTATTTTCATCAATTTCCGGGTTTGTTTTTTATATCCAACTTAGTAATCATCCCTTTTTTAGGATTTATTTTAGGTTTGGGAATACTTATTATTCTATTAGCTATTTTGGGTGTACTTCCAGAAATTTTAGCAAATACATACAGTCAAATGATAAGTATAATGAATGATTTTATTGCCTGGGTTTCTAGACAAAGTTTCTTTTTACTTAAAGATATTGCTTTTGATCTTTCGTATGTTATTGCTTCCTACTTAGTTATTATTTCTTTTATAGGACTTCTAAAAAAATGGCGTTATTCTAATTTTAAGTATTTGCTAATTACTGTCATAATTTTTCAAAGTGTTGCTATTTACTCAAAATATAATAAGCCTACAAATGAGTTTATCGTTTTTCATAAAAACAGGCATAGTCTTATTGGCAATACCACAGGTAACAACTTTTTAGTCGCTTCTGATTCTGACAGTTTATCGCAAGCAGCCAACAACATCATAAAAAATTATACTGTTGCCAATTATATCAATGACATAAAAAAAGACTTCTTGCAGTCTATTTATCTTCTTAAACATAAAAGACTTTTGATTATTGATAGTTTAGGAGTTTACAATATAAAATCATTTGAACCAGATTATCTATTACTAAGACGATCTCCAAAAATAAATTTGAATAGGTTAATTGATTCCATAAAACCAAAATATATCATTGCGGATGGAAGTAATTACAAATCTTACATGAAGAGCTGGGAAACTATTTGTAAGAAAAGAGCAGTTCCTTTTCATCAAACCAGTAAAGAAGGTGCCTTTATTATTCGATATTAAGTGAATTGAATTAGGTTTCGATTATAACCTGTTTAAGCGCAACCGAAAGGCGCAACCTAGCATTTAAATGTTTATCCCTTAAACTCAGGCTTAAAAGCTTTATAGTAAACATTAAACTTTTCTTGAGTATCAATTTCTTTGTGCTCGTCTTTACCAAACATTTTTAGATATAATTCTAGTTGAGGTGGTGTTTGATACCCTTTAATCGGAGCTATTACATCGCCTTTCTCATCTATAAATACAATGGTTGGATAGGCCTGAACCTGAAAATAGCGAGACAATTCATGTACAGAATTTCGTCTATTTGCATTTGCTGGGTTGTAATTAGGGTTCGAAAATGTTTTCCCTTTATAGTTAATCTTCTCATTCCCTTCTGCATTAAACTTGACTGCATAATAGTTTTTATTTACATAGTCTACCACGTCTTTATTATGAAAAGTATTTTTATCTAACAGTTTACAAGGACCACACCAATTAGTATAAACATCCATCATAATCTTTTTAGGTGTTTTCTCTTGAAGTGCTACGGCTTCTTCAAAAGTCACCCAATTAATCTTTTGTGCATTTGTATAAACTGTTATAAAAACAGCTAATAATAACAATATCTTCTTCATAATCTTTTGTGTTTTTTACTCTCAACTACAGCATAGACATAGCTTTACCTATCCATTTTGTTGGCCCGCCTGCTACATATCCTGTACTTCCAAGACTTCTTAAGTTAATTTGCTTTTCAGAATTAACTTCTGGGTTAACAAACCAAATTGTGGGATAGCCTCTTACCTTGAACATACTTTGTAATTGACGATTTTGATTTCTAATATTATCATCTTGTGGTGTTCTTTTCGGAAAATCTAATTCAACAAGTACAACATTTTCGTTAGCCCATTTTTTAAATTCTTTTGTTTGAAAAACTTCTTTTTGCAAACGTATGCACCAGCCACACCAATCTGACCCCGTAAAAAACATTAATAGTGGTTTCTTTTCTTGCATTGCAAATTCTGATGCTTTACCCATATCTGTATGCCAGGTTAATTCCTGAGCACTAACAAATGCTGTTGTAAAAATGCTTATAAGAAATATATAAATTGTTTTCTTCATACCTATATCTGTTGCAAAACGTATACCGAACTTACAAAAAATGCTCCAAACCTGGAGCATTTTGAAATTATTTTGACTATTTTTTCGATCAACGAACGCCGTGCATTAGCTTTTTTAATACAGGATTAAGTATTATAGATATCAAACCAACGCCTACTGGTATTAATGTGAATATTAAAAAGAATGTACCTAATGAGTATTGTTCAGAAATTTTATCAATCATCCCTCCCATGGTTCCTGCTGCTTTTTGACCTACGGCAATTGCTAAATACCATACCCCAAACATAAATCCAATCATTCTAGGCGGCACTAGTTTACTTAAATAGGACAAACCTACTGGTGATAAACAGAGTTCTCCCATGGTATGAAACAAGTATGCCAAAATTAAAAACATTATACTTACAGAAGCAGTCTTTGCTCCCGAAGGAATTTCTGAAGCGCCATAAGACAACACCGCAAAACCAATGCCCAATAAAATTAAACCCATTCCATATTTCATAGCCGCACTTGGATTATATTTGCTTTCCCACCACCTTGAGAACAATGGCGCTAACGTAATTATAAAGAACGAATTCAAAATCCCAAACCATGTAGCTTCAATCTCATTTCCTGGCTCAGAAAATTTGTTTACCAATCTAAAAACTACCAAATACCAGATACCAACAAATGCAATAGCAAGAACAATATTAGATAATCCTATCCTTGAAAATGTTTTTTTGGATAATAAAAAAAGTACCCAAGTAATAATAATGAGGGGTATTGTTGTTAATAAGGCATCAACAATCTTAAAAACCATTGCAGAATTCCCAACAAGTGTCCTATTTGTATAATCTCTGGCAAATAAAGTCATTGAACCCAACGACTGTTCAAAGAAAGCAAAGAAAAATACCGTGAATACTCCAAAAATTGACACTGCAATAATTCTATCTCTAACTATCGGAATGTATCTAGATATTCTAGTTACAAGTAATATTAAAAACAATGCTAATGCTGTTAATACAATAATGTTAGAGCCATTCATTCCTCCTATTTCAAAAGGCGCTAAGCTTTTTCCTCCAATTTTTTCTAAGGGATCATTGAATAAATACAGCAACCCGCCTACAGAAGATAAAACAATTAATACCTTATCTAACATTGTGAAAGGGTTTAGTTTATCATCTACATTCGTTTTTTGTTCTTCAGAAGGACTCTCTTCATTTATATTTTGAGGCAACTCAACTTCATAAACTTTCGAAGGTTTAGCTCCAATGCTACCAAATAAACTGCCAGCTAACCAAAATTGAAGCATACCTAAAAACATAAAAATTCCAGCTAAACCAAAACCCCAAGACCAGCCATAATTCTCAGCTAGATAACCACATAGCATCATACCAAAAAAAGCACCTGCATTAACTCCCATATAAAATATAGTATAAGCACCATCTTTTTTAGATTCTTTGCCTTTATACATCTCAGAAATAATAGAAGTGATATTTGGTTTAAAAAAACCTGTTCCAATTACCAATAAAGCTAATCCAATATAAAAGGTCATAGTGGTTTCCAAAGCCATAGCTGCATGCCCCAAAGTCATAATTAAACAGCCTATAACTACAGCAATACGGTAACCTGTAATCTTATCAGCAATCCAGCCTCCTATAATTGGAGTTAAATATAATAATGATGCATATGTCCCTATTAAAGCTAAAGCATGCTCCCTTGGCCATTCCCATCCAGGATTATCACTCAAAATAGGAGCCGTTAAAAATAGCACCAAAAGTATGCGCATTCCATAAAATGAAAAGCGTTCCCACATTTCAGTAAAAAATAACACAAACAACCCTGCAGGATGCCCGATAACCCTGTCCTTAAATAGATTTTCAATATCAGTGTTCATAAAAAAAATTTAATTAGTTATAGAAGAAAACCCTCAAAAAGAGGGTTACATATTTTTTAATTATCTGCTAATTCAAAACCTTCAGCTTCTTCATACATAGTTCTTTCATTGTCCTCTGCTCCATGTGTTAGAGTTTCAAGTTTTTTACGGAATACCATGACTAAAGCTCCAAATGAGACACAAAAAACAGCTATTCCTGTAAATACCGTAAGCTCTCCTAAACCTTCAGCTGACTCACCTAAAAGCCCTGCTAACTTATTACCAAAACCAGTCATAGCAAAATAAACTCCCATCATTAAAGAGGCATATTTAACTGGAGCAAGTTTTGTAATGTATGACAATGCCACTGGTGAAATACACAACTCTCCAACCGTATGAAACAAATATGCTAAAACTAACCAGTACATTGCAGAAGCTCCTGTACTATTAAATTCTGAAGCTGCTGCAGACATGAAGAAAAATCCTGTTCCCATGATAATTAATCCGATTATCATTTTAAATAAAGAACTGGACACTTTTCCTTTTAATTTTCTATTTGCCCAAAATAATGCTACTGAAGTTCCTAAGAATATAATAAACATGGCATTTAAAGACTGAAACCAAGACGCTGGTACTTCCCATCCCATTAACATTCTATTGGTATTTTCTTTAGCATATATATTCATTAAACCACCTGCTTGTTCAAAAGCTCCCCAAAATACGATAACTAATAAAAAAGATATAAATAGTACCACGACTCTATCCTTTTCTATTTTGGTTAAAGGTTTTTTCATGGCTTCCTTTTCTTCTAAATTTTCAGAAGCTCCTAAAAAATTCCCAACGTGTTTTAAATATTTTTGCCCTACTACATACTGTATTAATCCCAAAGCCATACCTATTCCTGCTAATCCAAAACCATAATGCCAACCATGCACTTCTCCTACATATCCAACAATTAAACTTGATAAAAAAGCACCGACATTAATACCTATATAAAAAATGGTAAACCCTTTATCTCTTCTTATATCTCCTTGCTGATACAACCCTCCAACCATTGTTGAAATATTTGGTTTTAACATGCCTACTCCTGCTATGATCAAACACAAACCTGTATAAAACGCCCACATTTCTTCCACAGCTAGTATACTATGTCCAGCTACAAGAAGCAATCCTCCATAAAGAACAGATTTTTTTTGACCTAAAAATTTATCAGCAATCCATCCTCCAGGTATAGACATCACATAAACTAACATGGTATACGTTCCATAAAGTGATAATGCATCTCCATTAGTCCATCCTAATCCAGCATTTCCTGATTGTGTTTCTGCTACCAGATATAACACCAATATTGCTCGCATTCCATAATATGAAAAGCGTTCCCACATTTCAGTAAAAAACAGCACATACAATCCTACTGGATGCCCAAATAATTCCTTTTGCTTTATTGTAGTTGAATTTGACATAAATCTATTAATTAGTTAATTTATCCTTTTATCTTTATTTCTTTGACTTCGTTTTTTTCTTGCTTTTCGATTTTATCACCTAGTTTATCATTGATAAAATTTGTCATTTTTTTATACAGATGCAATCTTGTATTACCACCATAAATACTATGATTTTTATCTGGGTAAACCGCCCAATCAAACTGCTTATCTGCTTGAATTAGGGCTTCTGCCAAACGCATGGTGTTTTGTAAATGCACATTATCATCACCAGACCCATGTACCAACAAAAAATCCCCCTTTAATTTATTTACATGATTTATGGGGGAATTATTATCATAACCACTGGTATTCTCCTGAGGTGTTGTCATATAGCGTTCTGTATAAATAGTATCATAAAAACGCCAGCTACTTACTGGTGCTACAGCAATAGCCATTTTAAATACATCGTTCCCTTTAAACAAACAATTACTACTCATAAAACCGCCAAAACTCCATCCCCAAATTCCTATTCTGGAAGCATCAATATAAGGGCGTTCCCCTAATTGTTTTGCTGCTGCTATTTGGTCTTCTACTTCGTATTTACCAAGTTCATTTTGAGTCACCTTTTTAAACGTAACACCTTTTAATCCTGTTCCTCGACCATCAATACATACAACAATATAGCCTTGTTGTGCTAAATGTTGATACCAATAATCATTTGCACTATTCCAGCTATTTGAAACAGATTGAGACCCTGGTCCGGAATATTGAGTCATAAATAATGGATACTGCTTTGATTCATCAAAATCAGCAGGTCTTAGCATCCACATGTTAAGATCATTGCCATTTACATGAATGGTACTAAATTCTTTTTTTGATGTTTTATAGTTTGAAAGCTTTTGAGATAGGACATCGTTGTCTTTTATACTTTTTATTAAATTCCCAGAAGCTGCGCTATTTAAAGTATATTCTGGTGGTGTGGAAGCACTAGAAAACGTATTAATAAAGTATGAAAAATCGGCACTAAAGGACGCTTTATTGGTTCCTTCACTTTTTGTTAATCTTGTTTTATTACGTCCATTTAATTTAATGGAATATACATCTCGGTTTATGGAACCATTTTCAACCGATTGATAGAAAATCCTATTTGTATTTTTATCATAACCATAATAGCTGGTAACTTCCCAATTTCCCTTGGTTATTTGATTAATAAGTTGACCATTTTTATCATAATGATAAATATGATTAAACCCATCTTTTTCGCTTGTCCATATAAAACTATTATCCTTTAAAAAAGTTAAGTTATCCGTAATATCAATATAAGCTCTGTCTTTTTCAGCTAAAACTAGATTTACTGTATTTGTTTTAGCATGTATCATCCATAAATCCAATTCGTTTTGGTGTCTGTTCATATAATGCGCACTCAAAACATCATAATCGTTAGTCCATTTAATACGCGGAATATAAAAATCGTTATAAGCTTTATCTACTTTAACTTCTTTTGTTTCATTGGTATTTAGATTATGAATGTGTAATGATACTGTAGAATTTGATTCCCCAGCCTTTGGGTACTTAAATACTTGTTGTGTTTGATAAAGCCCTTCGCCATAAATGTCCATTGAAAATTCCGGCACATTAATTTCATCAAATCTTATAAATGCTATTTTATTACTTGCTGCATTCCACTCAAATGCACGTACAAAGGCAAACTCTTCCTCATAAACCCAGTCTGTTATTCCATTAATGATCACATTCTTTTTTCCATCGAAAGTTAATTGTGTTGTCTCTCCAGATTGTAAATCTTTTACATATAAATTATTGTCTTTTGCAAAGGCTACTTTATTTCCATCTGGTGAAAATGTTGGTTCTTGGATTTTATCCTCAGCAATTAATGTTAGAGACTCATCCTTTACATTATAAACGTAGTAGTTTCCTAAAGTAGAACGGCGATAAATTGAGGTTTCATTTGTTACTAAAATCACTTTATTTTCGTCATTACTAAAGGCATAATCAGTAAAATATGGTATGGCATCCAACGCGCCAGAATTGACTAATGTTTTAACTTTTTTCAAAGTTTTATAGTCGTAAATATCTATAGTCGTTGTTCGTGATTGTCTATCGAAGTTTAAAACGGAATATTGTTGTCCATTCGCCATGGAATGTAAAACATCCATTCTTTCAGTTCTAAAGGAACCATTCCAAATGGATTCGAGGGTAATTTCTTTTGTTTGTGCAGTTATAAAAATTGTTGTAAAAAAGCAAATAAGAAAAGACAATTTTAGGTATTTCATCAAAAAAAATATTTATTTCATAAAATGATGTCAAGTTTACTAAAAATTCTGCAAAAAACCGCCTTTATTAACACTTAAATAAGACCATACAAATCAAGGTATTCAATATTCATACCAAGAGTAGTATCTTTGCATAGCTAATTAACATTTTATGAGTAAATCTATTACTGGCTTTTCTAAACTGTCTAAATCTAAAAAAATTGATTGGATTGTTGAGACTTATTTCTCTAATACGGAAGATGCTAAACGGATCTTAAAACAATATTGGAACACTGACGAAAAACTACAACAGCTTCACGACGAGTTTATTGAAAACACTATTACCAACTATTATTTACCACTTGGTGTAGCTCCAAATTTTTTAATAAACGACACCTTGTATACCATACCGATGGCTATTGAAGAAAGTTCTGTAGTAGCTGCTGCCAGTAAAGCAGCTAAATTCTGGCTGGAGCGAGGTGGCTTTAAAACACGTGTTATTTCTACAACTAAAATTGGTCAGGTTCACTTTATATATAAAGGTGATTTTAACAAATTAAATCAGTTTTTCAACAGCATAAAGTCTAAACTCATTCAGGATGCTAAGGCTATTACTGCTAACATGGAAAAACGTGGTGGTGGTATTGTTGACATTGAGTTACGTGACAAAACTAGTGATATAGACCATTATTATCAGCTTCATGTTTCTTTTGAAACACTTGATGCCATGGGTGCTAATTTTATAAACTCTTGCTTAGAACAGTTTGCTAAGACTTTAAAAAATGAAGCACTGTTATTTGATGGTTTCTCTTCCCAAGAAAAGCAAATAGATATAGTTATGAGTATTTTGTCTAACTACGTTCCTAATTGTTTAGTACGTGCCGAAGTAAGCTGCAGCGTTGAAGATTTAAGTGATAACGATACCTTTTCGGGTGAAGTTTTTGCTAATAAATTTGTCCAAGCTGTTAATATTGCCGAAGTGGAGCCTTATCGTGCTGTTACGCATAATAAAGGTATTATGAATGGTATTGATGCTGTTGTTTTGGCAACAGGAAATGATTTTAGAGCGGTTGAAGCTGGTGTACATGCGTATGCCTCAAGACATGGAAAGTACAGCAGTTTAACGCATGCTAAAATTGAAAACGGTTTATTTACTTTTTGGATGGAAATCCCTCTAGCATTAGGTACTGTTGGTGGACTTACCGGCTTGCATCCTTTAGTAAAACTAGCACTGGAATTGTTACATAAACCTTCTGCCAAAGAACTCATGCAGATTGTAGCCGTAGCTGGGTTAGCTCAAAATTTTGCAGCGCTTCGTTCTCTTACAACTACAGGTATTCAGCAGGGGCATATGAAAATGCATTTAATGAATATTCTTAATCAGTTTGAAGCTAATAATGAAGAAAAGGAAACTATAACTGAACATTTCAAAACAAATACTGTAACTCATAGTGCGGTTGTTGAAGCTATTAATAAGCTAAGGGTAAAAAAATAAATGAAGTCTTACTATAGTAACGGAAAGCTTTTGCTTACAGGAGAATATGCGGTTCTTGACGGAGCACTTTCATTAGCTGTACCTACAAAACATGGGCAATCTCTAGAGATTGAAGTTATTGATGACCTCAAACTTGTTTGGAAGAGTTTAGATGAAAATAAAACCGTTTGGTTTGAAACTACTTTTGAAATCACAAATAATGAGATTTCTCATACCGTTCGAAATGACAATGATATTTCCAAAAGGCTTATTCAAATTTTAAGTGCAGCTAAACAGCTTAATCCAAATTTTTTACATACAAACAAGGGCTTCAAAACTACAACCAGGTTAGATTTCCCTAGACATTGGGGTTTGGGCACTTCTTCTACATTAATAAATAATATAGCTGCATGGGCGGATATTGATGCGTATAAATTGTTAGAAACTACTTTTGGAGGTAGTGGTTATGATATTGCATGTGCGCAGCATAACACTCCTATTACTTATCAATTGGGAAATACCAGGCCCATAGTTAAATCAATAGAATTTAATCCTTCTTTTAAGGATCATTTATATTTTGTTTATTTAAATAAAAAACAGAACAGTAGAGAAGGCATTACCCATTACCGTGCTAACAAAAGCCATTTAAAAACAAGTATTGAAGACATCAACAACATCACCCTTCAAATGATTGCCACTGATTCTCTTGAGGACTTTGAAAGCTTAATAAACCTACATGAAGCCATTATATCTAAACTAACTAAGCAAAAGGTCATTAAAACGCTTTTTTTCAATGATTTTAAAGGTAGTATTAAGAGTCTTGGTGCTTGGGGAGGGGATTTTATCTTAGCGTCTTCTAAAGATAATCCAACGTCTTATTTTAAACAAAAAGGTTTTAATACTGTAATTCCTTATAGGGATATGGTATTATAAAAAAACAAAAAAGGCCTTGTTTGTAAACAAGACCTTTTTAAGCTTTATTTCTTAATTATTTTTTCTATTGAACTTGAGTTTCAACTCTATTATCTTCAATTTCTGCAGCTTCTTTTAAAGCATTGTATAATTTAGAATTAACAACATTTATTTTTTGTTGTTCTACTCTGTTTGCCGCTGCTTGATAACTATCAAGTTCTACAGCAGGTGTTACTTTTGTAACTTGTACCATATACACACCATTCTCACCATCTATTAACTTTGAGGTTTCTCCTTCTTTTAATCCAAAAGCAGCGCCAACAACTAAAGGTTCTCTACCTGCTCCAGAAATCGTTGGACTTTTCATATTTATTGCAGATGCAGATCTAACAGTTGTATTTTCTGCTGCAGCTAAATCTTCAAGTGTTTTAGCAGATACTCTATCTCTAATCATTTTCGCTTTCTTCTCTTTTCTAACAAGAGGCAATACTTTAGCTGTAGCATCTTCAACAGACATTAAGCCTGCTTTATTTTTAGCAACTAACTGTGCAATTACGTAACCATTAGGAATATTAAAACGCTTAACAGCTCCAACCTCAGCATCTTCTTCAAAAGCCCAACGTACAATTGGTCTTTGGTTTCCGATACCTGGTATATTTTCATCTAAAACTTTAATACCGTTTACTGGGCGTACTGTATAGCTGCCTTCTTTTGCTAATGCTTCAAAATCACCTTCTCCAGCCTTAATTTCAAAGTTAGAAGCATCTCTAAATATTTTTGCCGTTGTAGCTTCAGAAGGTTCAATCTTTCTAGCTATGGTTCCTACTTGTATTGCTTTAACTTTGTCTTTCTGTCCTTCAATCTCTATAATGTGAAATCCAAAAATTGTTTTTACAACACCTAAATCTCCTGTTTTTCCTTCGAATTCAAAATCATTAAATTCCGAAACCATTGTGTTATAAGGATGCCAATCGTAACGTCCTTCTTTTTCAACACTTCCTTGGTCTGATGAGAATTCTTTTACCAACTCTGGGAATTTAGAACGATCTGATTTAATAACGGCTAATAAACTATCTGCAGTTACTTTAGCTTCTGCCTCAGTTTGTGTCACTTCAGGTGTAGCACTTCGAGCTCCCACAAAAGGAATTAAAATATGCCTTACTTTTACTGAATCTGGAATTTGCTTAACAGCAATGACCTTAGATATTTTAAAGTGGTTGTTATCTTTATATGGGCCATATACCCCACCTTCTTCAAGGCTATAAATAGTGTCTGCAACTGCTGCTGGCAGGCTTGATTTAAATACAAAACGTTTATCAAATTTTATATCTGAATTTACGTTAATGTAATCTTCGTTATCCTTAACTTTCGAAAAAGCAACTATAGTATCTTTTCTTCCTGTTTCATCAATGAATCGACCATTTAGATACACATTAAGGTCTGCTTTAATAGCGTTTTCATCTTCAACAGATGCCACTTCATTAAACTGAATAAACTTAATATCTCTAGAGGCCTCTACTTCATACTCTTTCTTATTTTTATTGATATAGTTAGAAATATCCGATTTAGACACCTCTACTAAAGTATCTTTAATTGATGCATAAGATACTTGCACATACTTAATATCTACTTTATTCCCTTCTAGTTGATGTTCTAACTTACCTTCGGCTAAAGTACCTGTTAAACCTGCTTTAACTAAATTGAAATAATTTTGCTGTAACCCGTTTGCAGCCACAGATTTTTCATAATTCACCCAACTGGCATAAGCTTGTTGTGATGTTTCTTTTAAATTAGCAATGTATTCGTTTAATTTATTTTCATCAAAAAGTCCAGCTTCGTTTAAAAACTCCGGGCTTGTAGCCAAAGATGTTTTTAATAAATCTCTCATTTGATCTTTTTCAACAGAAATCCCTAGTTCATCATATTGAGTCTGCATTACAGCTCTTCTAACTTCTTGATCCCATACTCTATTCATGACTTGAGTATTTGTTGCATTTGGTCCAGCCTGTCTTTGAGCAGCTTCTACTTTTTGCATGAAATCTTCACGTGTAATATCTTTCCCATTTATAGTAGCAACAATATTTTGTGATTTTGAAGCAAGTGCATCACTGTTCTTAAATAAATCTGCTAATACAAAAGAAAATAACGCCAATGCTATAATTATTATCAAAAATAGTGAACGTTGTCTAATCTTATTTAAAACTGCCATTTGTAATTTAAATTTTTAAACCCCATTGTTAAGGTTTAGCTTGTTAACTTGATTGCCAATTTAACTATAATTGACAAAATATCGTGCGCGAAAATACCATTTTCTATTTAATAATAAAAGTAGAAAGGTGCATTAATTGTGTCAAAACCAGATTTCTACTTTTTTAATAAGAAACACACTGTAAATGAAACTCCAGTAGATAATTTTGAACGATTCTTTTTAAATCAATCTTCCTCTAAATGTTTAAGTTCTACCATATCAATTTTAGTATTTGACACTTCTAAGATTGTAAATTGAAAGGCATCAATTTTTACAATATCATTTTGAGCTGGAATCTCTTCAGTATGATTAACAATAAGCCCTCCTAACGTTTCGTAGTTTTCATTTTCCGGAAGATTTATTTTATAAGTTTCATTGATATAATCTACTTCCAAGCGTGCTGAAAATTTATATGTAGCCTCATCAACAACCTCCTCAATTAGGTCTACTGTGTCGTGTTCATCTTCAATTTCACCAAATAATTCTTCTACAATATCTTCTACAGTCATAATCCCAGATGTCCCTCCATATTCATCTAAAACTACTGCTATACTTTTTCGTTTTTTTGTAAGAACTCCTAGTACATCTTTTATAAGAACTGTTTCTGGCACAAACTCAACAGGGAGCATCATAGACTTAATACTTTTGGGTTTTTTAAACAATTCGAAAGAATGTACATACCCCAAAATGTCATCCATGGTTTCTTTGTAGACCAATATTTTGGTACAGCCTGTTTCTGTAAATAATGCACTGAGCGATTTAATAGAATCACTTATTTCTACAGCTATGATTTCAGTACGAGGCACCATGACCTCCCTTGCTTTCACTTCAGAAAACTCAAGAGCGTTTTGAAAAATTTGAATCTCTGTATCGACGTCTTCATGTGCTTCAACAGATTCCATTTGTTCACTTATATAATTACCAAGTTCTACTTTTGTAAATGCTAATTGTATTTGGTCGCCTTCTGTTTTAAAAAAATGCTTAAGTACAAAATCTGATATCCAGATAACAAAGTCTGATATAAAAGTAAATAAGACATAGAACACATAAGCTGGAATTGCCAAAACTTTAATTAATGTGTTTGAATAAATTTGAAAAAATACCTTGGGTAAAAACTCGGCAGTTATTAAAATAATGATTGTTGATATAGCGGTTTGTGACAGTAAGCTTAAATCGGTTAACATATAGTTTAAAAAACTATATGATGTTGGTAATATGGTTTGAAACCAATTTACTAACATATCTCCCATAAAAAACCCGTAAATAACTAATGCTATATTATTACCTATAAGCATTGTTGCTATAAACTTTGAGGGTTTGGCGGTAAGTTTTCTTAAAACTTTAGCAAAGATCCCTTCTTGTTTTTTTTCAATTTCAATATGAATTTTATTTGAAGATACATAAGCGATCTCCATACCTGAGAAAAAGGCGGAAAGAATTAATGATGCAATTATAATAATAGCATAAATGCTCATTTAGTTTGAATTGTTGTTTTTGTTTTCAAACTTTTTGCTAAACTTACTTCTAAAGAAAAACATAAAAATTGCTAAAGCCCCAAGTAAAATTGAAGGGTATGCAACTTCACCTGCATTTACATATTTAACAATAGCATCGTATATAAATAGTGCCGCAAAAACTAAATAGGCATATTGAAAAATCTTAGAATATTTCATCTGTTAATATTTATTTTTTTTAAAGTCAGGTGTCATAAACCATTTAGCGTTTTGGTTGGTATCAACTTTACTATGGTTTATTTCATAGATTATGAATCGTAAATTAATTGAAACAAAGATAGTAAAATCGAAAAAGAAATTCTGAAAAGCGTAGGTTAATCGTCGAGCGAAATAATTCCAGTAACCTCAAGTACTTCTGCGTTTGTAAATTTTAAATTAGAATCGAAGCCATTGCCTTTAATAACATCTTGCTTTGTTGTAAACGTTACAGGTACATTAGTAAACAACCATTCTCTTTTCTTATCAAAATACAATTGTTCTGTCTTTAAAACATTTCCATCATGTGTTGTAATAACGACATTACCTTGCAGGTCTATAAGGCCTGTCTTATCATATGAAATAGCATAATCTGAAATAATGGTACTTTTTTTATTTTCTTCATCAAATACATACAAGGTAATACCTCCAGTAAATTCATTAAAAGGAAAATCTCTATTTGAATAATCGAGCATTTTAGCACTTAAGAGGTTTGCCGTTACTCTGCCCGAATCTGTATGTTTTAAATTTATGTTTTCTGCAACTCCTATAGGTTCATTTTCTGAAACCCCCATTTTTTGAACCTGGTTAAAGTTGTCACTACATGAAAAAAACATAGCCACAGTAAGTATTACTGTGACTATGTTTAGTATGTTATATATATGTTTTTTGTTCATTAAATCTTTGGCACTGTAACCGAAGCTCCAATCCAACATGCAATTTTTATAACCTGTCCAGATCTACCTGAACTAAAAATCTCAGCTTTCTGTGGTGCTTTAGCTAAATAATTAGCAACCGATTTAGCAGAGTTTTTCTTTTGTGTAGGATCTACACGAGCTGCTTTTCTAGCTTCTTCTGCAGCTAACCAATATACAGCTCTTTTATCAAAGTTACTATTCCCACAGCTATTAGCACTAGCAGCATACATACCAGCTATTGATAGATAAGGACGACCATTTGATGGGTTTAACTTAAGGGCTTGTCTGAAATAATTTCTAGCTTTGCCGTATCTCCCTTTCTTTTTAAGAATAAGCCCAATTCTATTAGCTAATTTTGCTTTTTTGAATTTTTCAGTTTCTAAATCGAAAGACTGTTGAAAATACTTGATAGCTTCATTTTCTTTATGATTTTTAAATAAAATAGTTCCAACGAAGTACTTTGTATCTGCTGAAGGAGCAGTCTGATCATAAGACTTTACTAATTTTTCATATAAAGGATCATCTGTACATTCTTTATAATACATTCTACTTACTGCACGTTTTAACCAAACAGCATTGCTTTTATTTTCTTCAAAGTCTTTATTATATAAAGGAATTAAGTTTTTACAATTAGCTCTATCTCCCAGTTTTTGATCAATACTTCCTGAGATTAAGTCATAATTCTTTAAATAACTTTCATAGTATTTCTTATACTTACCTTCTTTTTTAGTTAATATTGTACCTGCATCTTCTTTCTCAATAAGCTCATTAAGTTTTTCAGAATAGTTATTAACTTCTTCTTCTACTTTTTCTACAATATCATCATACTTATTAAATAAATCTTTTGCTGGTTTCTTCTTTGCATCGTACAAATCAACCATTAAAGAGAAATATGTGTATAGACTTTTAGGGTTATTAAAAGTCGCTTTATCTAATTTATAGGCAGCATCATAACACTCATAAAGCTCTTCATCTGTTTTATTTAATATTTTTCTGTTGTCATACATTAATTGACAAGCTTTTGCAGCATATTCTCCTTTTTTGGTTTTACTTGCAAAATGCACGCCTCTTTGCTCCCATAATTTCAATAAATCATTGATATAATTTACCTTATCGGCATTTACTGTTGCTTTTTTGATTTTATGGTTTAAAATTTTCTCACCATCTATATAAATAGCATTATTAAATTTTGGGCATTTATTCCTTACTACCATCCATGGCTCATAAGCTGCATCATAATTTTTAGCTTTCACATACTCATGAAAAATAGAAAGCTTAGTCATACATTCTTCATCTTGCTGAGCATAACCCATATTTAGGCCAATGAATAATAATGTAAATAATAATGTAATTTTTGTTTTCATAATTCTAATTTTTGCTGTTAATCATACTTCCTTTTCTGAAACCATCTATCGTTCAAAGATAAACTTATTCGAAAATTAACAAAATCCTCTTGAATCAAAGTATTATTAGTTGTTCCTCGTTTACCAATCTCAAAACCTAAATTTGCGTTAGATAAAAAGTTACCAACTGGTAATCCTACTCCAAAAGATATGCCAAACTCATTTATTGATTCGTTATTTATATTTAATCCCGTTTTTTCGTAACGCACCCCTGCCCTATAAACTATACGTTTTAAATAGCTAGTATAAGAATTATATTTTGGAATATAAAACCCTCCTAAAGAAAATGTTGAAGCATCTTCGTATGTAGTAGGTGTGCTAGCACTAGTGTATAATTCGTTTGAAAAATTACTTGTTTTCTGGGTGGCATACTCTGCTCCAACAAACCATTTTCTTGGTTTACCAACCCCAGCTCCTATTGAAAATCTTGATGGTAGTATTAAATCTGTTTCTAACAAACCTAGAGCTTCTAAATCAGTATCTATTCTACTAAATTCAAATTCCTGACCCGTAACAACATTTGTTCTTATAGTAGAAAATGATCTTGTATTTTTAGACACTAAATTACTTTCCGGTGTATACGTTATTCCCGAAGAAAGCTCTAAATCTTCTGTTATCATTTTTTTATATGACAGTCCCAAATTAAAATTTAAACCACTTAAATCTGATCTATTATTTTCACGTGTCTGAAATTCAAGCAATGCTCCATCATTATCATACAAAAATTCAACAGTACTATTTTGAATGTTTCCAAAGTTATATTGGGCATCAATACCAATGCTCAGTCCATCTATTATTTGATATCCTAATCCAAGAAAAACTTTATTAAGTCCTCCTTCTCCCCTAAACTTATTTTCAGTATCACCATTACCGTTCACAGATTCTAATTTATACCCAACCGATGTATATGGCAATAATCCAAAACCAAAACCAAATTTCCCCATTGGTATGGACATAGCTAAATAATCAAAAGTAGATGACGATGTGTTATCTGATTCGGTATCACTTTTTAAATTGATACTTGAATGACTCCCTCCAACCGTAAACTTTACTGGTCGACTTTCATTATTAAAAGCTGCCATATTTTTTCCAGCATAAGAAGCCGGGTTTCGTAAATTAATATGAATACTATCATTATAAATACTTAATCCACCCATACTCCTATTTTCTACAGTGCCTTTAAACTTAAGACTTCCAATACCATAAAAAGAATAAGGCGAAGCAGTTCCTTCTTGGCCGTAACTGTGAATTGCAAAAGCTGCAATAAAAACTAATACAAGTTTTTTTATCATTCGTTTGAGTTAAATTGTAAAATATAGTTCAATCCCTCTAAAAGAAAATTAGAATTGGCAAATATGCTACTTTTTAATTGTTTTGACAAAAAATTAGCGTCGCCTCCTGTTAAAATTACTGTTAAATCTGAGTATTTTCGATTATATTCTTCAATATTACCGTCTATTTCTTTTAAAATACCATATACCACCCCAGAATGTATAGAGCTATTTGTCGAGTCTCCAATAATACTCTTCGGGGTTTCTGATTCTAACAACGGTAAATTTGCAGTTAAATTATTTAACGATTTATACCGCATACGAAGCCCTGGAGAAATAGCGCCTCCTAGATACTCATTATTTGCTGTTATAAAATCATAAGTCACACAAGTCCCTGCATCTATAATAAGGACATTATTATTTGAAAACTGTTCAACAGAAGCACAAACTAATGCCATTCTATCTACGCCTAATGTCCTTGGTGTTTTATAGAGGTTTTTAAATGGCAACTTTAGATTTGAGTCTAAAATCATAACATCAAAATAGCTACTAATCTCCTTAATAGTTTCCTTATTCAACCTTCCTACCGAAGAAATGATTGCTTTTTTTATTCCTGAATATGCTTCCTTTAAAGTATTAATACCTTCTAAAACAAGTCTTAGTTCTACGACCTCTTTATGTATTAGTATTCCTTCCTCAAAAACAGCTAGTTTTACGAGAGAGTTCCCTACATCTATTACTAAATTCATATTCTTTATAAGAAAGGTTTAAATGTACAAAAGCATCATCAATAATTATTCCTTTTAAGTTATAATATTAATTACAAATCAGTTAAAGCTATTTTGTTTAAAAATAAATAAAACTATGTAATTTTTTATGTATTTCGTTTGGGGAATAGCAAAAATGAATATATATTTGCAACCGCTTTGGCGAGGTACCTTAGCTCAGTTGGTAGAGCAAAGGACTGAAAATCCTTGTGTCCCTGGTTCGATTCCTGGAGGTACCACTTTCAAACTTTATAAACCCTTGATTATCAGATGATTTTCAAGGGTTTTTTCATTAATGGTCTTGGAAATGCTCTATAGTGTTATCCCAAGTCAATGGTGGTAAGACTTTCCAGAGATGGGTCTTTTTTCCGTATCAATAACTTTCTGACTATCTGAATTTCTTTTTTACATACTCATTTATATAGTAAACCCCTATATTTGTTTACACTTAAAAGATTAAAAAACTATCGATTTTTCGAATGGGTAATAATTCTAATAATGATTTAGATAAAATTGAAGAAGAGGTTCGTCAAAAAGAACTGGAAGAACTAATTATAAAGGTAGTTGATTCCGAAAACAATCTTAATCAAGATTTTTATTCAGCGTTTAATCAGATTAAAAAAGAGGACAGAGAACAATTTCTTGCTTTGTTTTCAGATTGGATACTGACCAAAAAGTTCAAATTATTCTTTGATAAAAAGTATATCAAATCAAGACTAAAAGAAAATCCACTATTCAAATATAGTTACCTAGAACTAGGTAGAGCCGAAATAGAAGATTATATGTATTTAAAAGGTCTTCGAAAAAAGAAAGACTTAAAATACCCCGCAACAGATTTTTGGATTGATAGAAAAACGTGGGAGCTGAAACGATTATTACCCGAACTAAATGATCTACACAAAAGTTTATTTAAAATATCTTCACACACTTACATTAGTCCAGACACATATATATTCCCTGACAATCTAGTTGATAAAGAATTTGATAATTCGTTAATTGAATCCTTTAGAGTCCCTGTTAATTCTTCTTTGGAAAATTTAAGAGTCAATCTACAAAAACCTTTAGATGACTTGAAAAGTATTATGGGTGACGAACCGTTCAAAGCTTTTTTATATAACAGTTTTCAATTCAGAGATAATCCAACTAATGTAGTTCCTCTCAATCTAACTTATCCTAGTAATGTCAAAATTGGAACTTTCTTATCAGAAATTTATGATTTATATGTTGATTTTGATATAACCTATTCATTCGCCAAAAAAGAATTCGTAAAAATAATGGTCCTAAACTTCTCAAGGCACAGGAAAGACTTTTCTAATGCTAATTTCGATTTAAACAAACACCTTAAGGCTATTAACAAAAGGGTTAAAAAAGCCTAAAACCTACATCTTTTCTTCTAATTCACACAAAAAACTATTGCGTCTTTTGCGCCATTTTTGCGTCAATTGCGTATTCTCAAAATCCACCTTTTAAAGCACCTATACTTGCATAACGATTTAAATAAGTTATGCAAAAAAACAGATTGACATATCATCTAAAAGGACTTATAGATGAGTTTAAAGCTCAAATTACAGAAGAGGTTGCAACGTCTGTAGTTAAATCTTTAAGCGAGTCTTCACAGTTGAATGCCGATCGATCGCAAGAAGATTGTTATCTGACTACTGCCGAAGCAGCTTCCTTATTTAAAATTTGCAAATCCCAAATTGTGAAACTGAGAAAGAAACACAAAGATTTCCCAGTAATAAAAATCGGAACCGCGGTTCGGTTTAAACGCTCGGAACTGGAAGTGTTTTTTAAAAAATCAAAAATTAAATAATTATGAATAAAAATTTAGACGCTGAAGCTTTTGTTCAGCAATACATATTAGGCCAAAGAAAATTTTGGCACAACGACAAGGGTAAGACTGTTATTAAGTTTTACCAACTTCTGATTTTCTTTATAATGCAACTACATGTTTGCAAGGTGAGGATTCTTGGAAACACATACCTAGCAATTAAGAAAAATAATATTGTTGATTTAATTGATAAGGAAACTGTTGCTCAGAAATTTATAAACCATATTGAGGAAGAATTCCCAAACGAATATGGAATAATAAACAAAGTAGCGATTCTTGATGCAGTAGTCGAAAAATCCGATAGATATTATAATAAGTATGTGTTTAATCACTTACCTATCCATGATATCACAATTAAACATGATACTGAAACGACATGTTATCTCAATTATCTCAACGGTGTTTTAGAAATTGACAAGGACAATGCTACTTTAATAGACTTCCAAGATTTCAAACATGCCATTCTTAAGAATAGGATAATAAGAAGAAAATGGAATCGTAGTAAAAGAAAACTTAAAGGTGACTTTGTAAAATTTGTATGGAATCTTGCTGGTCACTCACCTTACAGATTTAAAGTGTTGTGTAGCACAATCGGCTACGGTATCCACAATTACAAAGACCCCGCAACTCCTAAAATGGTAATCCTGATTGATCAGGTAATTGCGGAGTTAAATTCAAATAATGGAGGATCTGGCAAATCTTTGTTGATCAAAGGATTAGGCCGTGTCCGCAATTTAGTTGAATTAAGTGGTAAACGACTGAAAACCACTAGTCGCTTCTCGATGCAACGCGTTGATGCGTTTACAGACATCTTATTAGTCAATGATGCCAGCAAATACGAAAATATTGATGATTGGTATAATATTCTTGCTGATGGCGCAACAGTAGAACGTAAATATGAGAAGGAACAAATTTTATCTGCTAAAGATTCTCCTAAAGTTGTTATGACCTCTAATCATATGGTACAACGTTCCGAAGGAAATTCATCAGAAAGGCGCATCCATGAAATTGAAGTATCTGATTATTATGGAAAAGATCGTAATCCACAGGATGAATTTGGCAGAAACTTATACGACGATTTTAATAGTGACGATTGGGAACAGTTTGACAATTTCATTGTGTTCTGTGTTCAGTACTACCTACAGTTTGGGCTACTCGCCCCAGCAAAGATAAACATCCTTAAACGCAAACTGTTGTCTGAAGTGGGTATTGAACTCGTTGAATTCATGGACGATAAACTGGAACAGGGTATTACCAAATTCCACAAAAAAGACACATATGACGAGTTTGTTAAAGGCGGTTTCATTGCGAAGAAATATATTCCCCAGCGTAATTCTTTCACCAGAAAACTTAAGAAATACTTTGAATACAAGCAGTTGAACTATACTGAAGTTCCTTCAGACACTAAGAGATATTTTGAGGTTTTAACCGAGGAAAAACTGGAAGAACACACCGTTCAAACCCTTAGTGATAAACAGGTGGATTACAAACTTGTTGATACACCCAACAAATTAAAAAGAGTAGATAATAAACTTAAAAACAATTTAAAATGAGAAAACTAGTATATGACCTTGAAACGACATCGTTGAATGTACACAAGGCGATTATTTTGGGAATAGCTATTTGCTTTGGTGTAGGCGTTGCCGTCTACATTGCATTCCCTAATGACAGTAAAAAGGTAGAGCAAATTCTATCGGAATTGAAACCATTTTTTGAGGATGAAACTATTGAAAAAGTAGGTCACAACCTTAAATATGACAATCAGGTTTTAAAACGCTATGGCATTAACGTAAAAGGACGTTTGCACGATACTATGGTAATGAGCTATGTTACAGCTCCCAATAGAGAAAGCCATGGATTGAAGCACTTATCTAAAGTACTTTTAAACTATCAGCAAATTGAATTTGATGATATAGCCGTTGGTAAAACCAAAAAGAGTAAAACTCTTGAAGGCATTGACCCAAACATAGTTAAGAATTATGCGTGTGAGGATGTAGACCAGACATTGCAGGTATTTAACAATTTACTTCCTCAAATTAAGGATAATAGCCTATCAAAGGTATACGACCTTGATTGTGATCTAGTACCCACCATTACTGATATGGAGTTTACAGGCGTTAAGATTGATAGTGATAAATTATCAGTAATTGAAAGTGAAATTGATACGGAGCTTTCAATTATAAAAGCTTCAATTGATCAAATTGTAGGAGGAGAAATAAACCTCAACTCTCAACCACAACTCAATAAGCTACTTTTTGATAAGTTTAACTTAGAGCCTATTGGTGATAAAGGCATAAGTGGTTATTGGTCGGTATCTGCAAGTGTTTTAAAAAGGTTACTACCACAGCACTCAATCATTAAACCTATATTGGATTATAAAGGATTGATAAAGGTTAAAACTACGTTTATCAAAGCACTTAAAAAGGTAAATCCTGTAACTGGAAGACTTCACGCTTCAATAAACCAATGCATTACCGAAACTGGAAGACTTAGTTGTAGTAAGCCAAACCTACAGAATATACCTAGTAGAACCGTTGGTAAGCGATTAAGAGAATGCTTTGTAGCCTCTGGTGATAACCATACTCTAATAGGAGTTGATTACAGTAATATCGAACTTAGGATTATGGCTATTATAAGTCAAGATCCAATTATGGTAAATGCTTACAGAAATAAAGAGGATTTACATACCCTTACAGCTTCAAAGGCTTTACAAATAGACCGAAGTATGGTCGATAAACAGCTACGTAATGTTGGTAAGCTAATCAACTTTGGACTTATCTACGGTATGACTGCTAAAGGGTTACAGCAATCGTTGTATCAAAATGCTGGCAAAGAATATTCAATTGAACAGTGTCAATCGTTTATCAATAGCTATTTCGAATTATACCAAGGGGTTGCCAAATGCCGTGAAGAACTTATATACAAAGCTACGGTAAACGGTTACACAGAAACACTGTTTGGGAGGAAAAGACCTCTTCAGCACATTAACAGTAACGATTCATTTAAACGTGAAGGTGCTAAAAGATTAGCCCTCAATACCCCAATTCAAGGTTCGGCTTCCGACATTATTAAGATGGCAATGGTTAATATCCATAACAGGATTACCAAAGAGGGATTACAATCAAAAATGTTACTTCAAGTTCACGATGAACTATTATTCGATGTGCCTAACAATGAACTCAAATATATGGAGACACTGATTAAGTACGAAATGGAAAATGCTGTACACCTTCCAATAGCCTTGGAAGTAGACTTACAAACAGGTGAAACTTGGGCAGACGTCCACTAAAACAAAATATTATGAAAAATACAATTAGTAAATCAAATAACAAAAATTATAAATCACAAAACCCAGAAACCATGGAAACACACATCAATTCACAAAAATTAGAAAACATGAAAAACGTAATTGACTTAAAACAAAACACCCAAGAAACTGTGATGAAGCAATTAGATTACATAAAGATTAAAGTTTCCAATGTAAAAACTTTTAATCGCGAACACTTAGTAGATCATCCAACTATAAAAAATCGTTTTAAAATGAAGTTCCCTGAGAACGATTATTTTGGTAAAACCTTGCACGGGAACAACATAGACATCTACTATAAAAATGACACTCTATATATTGATACTAGCTTACCTTATTTAGAACTTGGGCACAATTACACAAGCTTCTCAGGTGAACAAGCTAATCAGGTACTACTCTATTTATCGGAGTTACTCGATGTTGATATTACAGAAGGAGAGGTAATGGCATTCGAATTTGGACATATCTACCATCCCAAACTGAATTTTTCAGTCCTTAAAGATTGGCTATTATCCAATATTGATCTCGACATTCTAAAAAACGAAAAGAACTTTATCTCATTTAAACATGAGAAATCCCAGATTAAATTTTATAGAGTACTCCCTAATCTGAAAAGGAAAGTTGACAAATCTATATTCAATAATCTTAATCCTTTAGGTGAAAATCCTGTTAAGTTTGAAATTAAAATTGCACAGAAACTAGGTCTCAAGGTCAGTGAACTTACAGAATATGGCATGAATATTATCGGCGACGCCGTCATAAACTCACTGATATCAGATGGTATAAAAGCTAATACCTATAAGTACAAAGGCAATAAATTTGATGATATCCTATATATGGCTTTATTAAGCAGTCATTCTGGCAATACAAAACTCATGAACAGAACCATTAATAGACTTATTGATGGTTCTGATCTAAGCTATTCACAAAAAACTGCTCGAAGAAAATCCCTTAAACAAAAACTGCAACAATTAGAAGAGATAAGAACAGTTTCATTTAAGCAAATCTTGACTAATGAAATCCATTGTGATGTAGCAGTATAACGAAAATAAAAATTGAGTTAGTTGTGAAAAATGGTCCCATTGGGGACCTTCACAACTAATCGTAAATAAAAATCGTAAAATCATGTGTAGATTAAGATTGATTGTGAAACAATCACAATCCCAGAAAGCAAAAAAGAGCAATGAGACCATGATATTTGGATCATATGCCCACAATAGTGAAACTGTACTATTTTATACTGGACTTAATGTCTTTATAAAATATTGGGACAAGAAAAATCAGTGTATTAAAAGAGCCTGTCCGAGCAGCTATAAACAGAATATGTATTTGTTAAAATTTCGTCAGAAATTGGATGACATTATATGTACTGCACTAGCCGAGGACATTAACCCTACTACTTCCTATGTAAAGGATATTTACAACGGAAGAAAACTTAAGGATATTAAGAAGAAATCTAAATCGTTTTGGGCATTTGCTGACGAATATGTTGATAATGCTAAAGTTAGATTATCTCCTGCTACGATTAAATCGTATAAAACTGCAATGTCCAATCTTAAATTGTTTGAAAAGTACTCAAGAACTAAAATTGACTTTCATAATATAGACTTGCAGTTCTATCATGACTATATGGATTACTACATAGGTTATCGCAGTCTTAAGATTAGCGGGTTTGGTAAGGTGATTAAATTCCTAAAGATTATTTTAAACAGCGCTACGGAACAGGGTTATAATGAAAATATGACATTTAAATCCAATAGTTTTAAGGTTGTAACTGAAGAAGCTGATAATATTTATCTCAACGAAAATGAACTCAAAAGAATCATTAAGTTAGACCTATCAGATAACAAGAAACTTGTTAGGGTTCGGGACCTATTCTATTTAGGTTGTTATACCGGGTTACGTTTTAGTGATTATAACCAGATTACCAAGGAAAATATCATTGGTAAGTGCCTTCATGTTAAAACTAAGAAAACTGGAAAGGCTGTCGTTATTCCTCTTACTGATGAGGCTTTCACTGTAATAAATAAGTATGATGGAAACTTGCCTAAGCCCATGGCTAATCAAGTTATGAACCGCTACCTTAAAGAAATTGGACAGTTGGCTAAAATCAATGATGATTTTAATAAGTACCATACTACTGGAAAAGGGCGAGTTAAGGAAACATTTAAAAAATGGGAGTTAATCTGTACCCATACTGCTAGAAGAAGTTATGCAACTAACATGTTTAAGCGTGGTTTTGACAGCACTATGATCATGGCAGTTACAGGGCATACCAGTGAAAAGGTCTTTCTTAACTATATCAAGATTTCCAATGAGGAAAATGCACAACGTATGTTACGCATAATGGAACAATCCAAAGCTAGTACCGTAAACAAATCTCAAAAAGATTCTGCGCAACAAAGTGACCCTAATGTCCCATCTGAAAATCAAGCAGCATGACACGAAAGAGAACTAATTTTAAGGCAATGGACTGTGGTCAGTTCATTGCCTATTTAAACAACAAGAGTATACATTATGATAAGTTTATCACTACTACAGTGATGGGTATATCGGTTGTAAAGGTTAATCCCAACCATTTTAGAATGACCCCTAGGATATTCGATAGGGATACTAACAGACAATTAGATTCAAAAGTTGAGCTAACCGATATTGATATCACCAAGCCATCGTTAAAACAGTTTATTAAACTTGTAGATAAGAAGATCAAAGAAATGTCTACCAAAGGAGTGTACCACCCAAGGCGACTTAAACCGAAATGGGATAGTTTAAAAAATGACAAGGACAAACTTGAACTATTTACCAAATACATGAAAGCTCCAACTTCATCAATTGGTTTTATTAGATTAATAATGGTTAATCTTCCAAATAAAACGTTAGAGTCGATTCTAATTGATTATCCGCAGTATGAATCGTTAATCAAAATTGAAGGTATCAGAGAGCGTTGTATAAAGAAATTTATGGCGTATAAAAATGGAAAGGAATATCTAAAGTCTAAAAGAATAAATTAATTATTTAATTGTTACTTTTACTACATAAATAAAAACGAAGAATTTATAAGAAAATAAAATATATAAAATATTAAGATAAGCGTTAGCTGTTGTTCTGTTCGGGAAAATCGTCAAATTTAAAAGTTACAGGAATAACAAGTTTCTAATGCTCACGCTTCGGCGTGGGTTAGTACTTGTTTGTGACTGGGTGTTTGACGATACCTCTCGAGCGACAAGGTTTGAAACCCCACGCTTTTTTTATTGTATTAATCTTCACTTTGGGGCTTTGGTGATAGTAAATCTCAAAAGCATGAGAAAATTATTTATAATACTAACCATTGTTCCTTTTTTTACTTTTAGTCAGAGTATTGAACTAGGACAAGATTACAATACTGTATCCAGTCTAATCAAGTATTTCGTTAATAACAACAACGAACGAAAAACATATGGTAATAATCTTCCCAAGATGTCTTATGAGATTAAATATGGTGATAATAATACAAGGACTATTGAAACCTATCAAGAAGAAGTTCAATACATTGATTTGCGTTTAAAAAGCAATACTATTGTTAAGTATGTTTTTGACAACAACATGTTGGTTCGGATAAAAAAATCATTAACTAATATTTCTCTTGCTAAATTAAAACTAGCATACGAGAATTATTATCACAGGAACAAAATTGGAGTGCTATATTTTTCGAATGACTATAAGAATTATAGTCAAGTTAAAATTGATGATCAGTATCCTACTATTGTTTATGAAGCCTTTGATCACGATCAATTCCCAGAGGAATTCTATACAGAAGTATTTAAGCGACAAAAGCAATATGAAGATAACAAAGGCTTAAGAGAATCTAAAAGTGCAAAAAGAAAAAGTTTATTGTTAGATTACTTCAATATTGATGACTATATAGAAAACTATTCAACTGATATTATTCCACAATTAGAAAAACTTATTTCAAAAGAGTTTATACAAGATTTGAGTGAATCGATCTCATATAGTGAAAAAGGAACAACTTCTGAAATAAAAGGGAATTGTAACATTCATTATTATTCACCTGAAGGAAGCACTCTTAATCGAGTAGATTTTGATTGCCAAGATTTAAAAGTCAATTATATAAACTTAATAAAAGAGGTTCGCTTTCGTATTCCAGAGATTAAAGAAACGTTTGAAGGAAAGGAGTATTTATTGAACCGAGAATTCTTTATGGATTTGGAAATAAATTTAAAAAGAGGAACAGCGGTGATAAAACACAAAAAAGGAAAAAAAACGGATTTTATAAAACAAAGTTCTTTAACTCAAGATCAAAAACAATGGATTTCTGAAAAAATAAAAGACAAAAAAAGTGGTAAGTATTATATCAAATTTCAGTTTGGTCAATTAAATGATAAAGATTGCAATGCCGCTTATATCTCTGAAAAACTTAATGAATAAAAGTTTACTTTCAGTGTCTTTTTATTAAAGAGGAAGGCACTCAAAGAAACTTTGGTTGATTAGCAACGGTAAAAAGAAATACGACATAACCTCTTTGTAAAGCTTACTTGCAAGTAATTATATTGCTTGACGAATGTAAAGACCCCAACTTTAATTCGGTTATGCTACATTGATCCTCTATATAAATTAATTTGAAGCATGTTCTTTTAAAGACAAATATGATTTGAACATATACTACTTGGGAAAAGAGTTATGTAATAGCTCAGAGTAAAACTTTAGCTTAGATATTCTTTCAAAGAATATTTTAAAAGTTTGAACCCACAAATGAAAAAATTTGACAGCTCTGCTGGCTGGTTTTCTTTATTTGTGAACCCTAAAGTTGTGCAACGCAGTTGTACAACAACACTTACGCCCTACTTGGACATTACATTTTTTAAATACATTTTTAAATAAGTATATAAATAAGTCTTTAATTATAAATGCAAGATTGGTGATTTAGAAATGGATTATTGGTGATAATGCAGTGCAAAATTGGGTAAATTGAAATGCGAAAATGGTGATTTTGAAGTGCAAGATTGGTGATAAATCAATGGAATTGCAAAATGAAGTGCAAAATTGGGTAGTTCAAAATAAATAATGATTGTTGTGTTTTATAAACAGCAAAAGGGAGTGGTGTTTTAGTCAGTACATCTCCCTTTTGATAAACAATGATTAAGATGGACGACTATCACATTTTGTATCCAATCAAACAACTTAGTATAAGGATACCAGCAACAATTTTATCACATACACAACTATCATTTAATCAAAAGCTAATACTGGGATTAGATTATACGTTTAGCCTAAAAATGGGGTATACCTTTAAGAAAAGTAAAGAAATTGGAGAGTTACTTAATTTACATCCTAATATCATAAGCTATTGTAGAAAACAATTATTAGACAAAGGCTTTATCAAGAAAAAAGACCGTAAATATTTCATTACTAATCTACACACTAAATTTAAAGTTGATGATAAAAGAGAAATTATAATTCCTCATCAAGTTTATAATAACCCCAATATTATAACTGGTGCTAAACTCCTTTGGGGAGAATATAATTCTATTAGCAAAGGTCATAAAGAATATTTTGCTAAAAGGGTATATACAGCAAAACGTTTAAATGCTAGTGAAGAGAGTATTACTAATTGGACAAAACAGCTATTTAAAAATGGATTATTGGATAAGTATACTCATAAAATTGGGTATTGTAAGAACCAGAAGTCTGTTATAACAATTAGCCTTTACTAATAACCGTTTATTGTAAATTAAAAATCATTCCTATGAACCTAAAACGGCAAACGATAAAGAATATAATTATACTTTAAAGATGAATCACAGATACACGTATGATTGAGGAGGCAAGACATTGAAGTCTTCTTTAATACAAAGAGATTCGTGGTATTTTTTAGTTTCTTTTATCTTTATTGCATGTGCAACTTCTCTATTCGCAAAGTATTTATAAAAAAAATCTTCTGTTATACCAGATTGTAGCTTTGTAGTTTCCCATAAATCCTTAGGGTTAGAGGTAATGATATCATCTATTTCAAATTCTCCTATAACTCTTTTTACTGGCGAAGAGGCATAAACAACAACAGTTTTTATTTCAGGCTTTTTAAAGATTACTTTTCTAAATTCAAATTTTTTAATTCCATCAAATATTTTGAATGCAAATTCAGGCTTAATCGACAATAAAACTCTCATCGCTTTTAGTGGCTTTTAAAATTGTGGTAAATTGTTCCTTCGATATTTTTTTAAATCCTCTTGGAGCATCATTAACTCCTGCAAGTACTCGCAAATCTATTAATTCTTTCATGTTTATTCTATAAGGAAAAGAATAATTATAAAGAAACTTAACAACAAATGGCTTTTTCGGTGAATAATTCCACATTTTGCGTAACTGTTCTTCTGGAAATACACTGCTTTTTCTGCAATATAGTATAAATTCATCTTCATTAGCAAAATCATATTTCACTTCTTGGACAAAGCCAATCGTCGAAATTACACTTTTGTAGTATCCTCCAGTCATATAAAACACTAATATATCACCTCTTTTCGGATGTGGTAATAAAGCTCTAGATACATAGACTTTATTGATTGAGTTTCTATGTGGAAAATCTTCTATAAATTCTTCAGGAGACTCTGTATTTAAAATAGAATCGGGTAATAATTCTGTGTGATATTCAGGATAGATTGGCACTATATAGCAATCATTTTTTCTTGAAATATATGGATATGAATGCTTCAACTTATTAGGGTTTACCTTTTTGGTAAAGTCTCTAACGTAGACTAATTCACTATTTCCTTTTTTACCCCATAAAATGAACCCCCATTTTTCAAAAAGGTCAATTAACCTTCTTTGCCCTTCTCTTTTATTAAAAATCGTAACGTATATTTCATCAACTTTATTTTTAAGTGCATTATCAAAGATTATTTTCATAAACCTTTCCCCTAATCTAAAACCATTATTAATGACTTTAAAAGTTCCAATTTTCAATCTTTTTTTTGAATTAAACACAGGTAGTATATCTTTATAATTTTCGTGTTTATCTTCGACCTTTAAGTAAAGAAAAGAAAGCAATAGGCCGTTGTTTGAGTTAACAGTAATATAAGCTTCTTCATCAAATTTTTTAATGAACCATCTATCAAAACCAACATAATCCTCTTTTAAACTTGTGAAAAAATTATCATTTAGATCAATTCTTCCAAATTTTAATTTCTGAACGTTTAGAACCTTATAGTTTACCAAGTCTGGATGTTCTGCAAATGTTTTTTCCAAAAATGAGTCAATTGTAAATACTTTACCATCAATTCCAAGCTCACGAGCTTTTTTGTGCATTTTTTTATCCTCGGTAATTAATATATCAACCCTTTCCACAAAGACTTCATTTAAAAGCTGTGTATCATTCTTATCATTTTGATTAACATCAATGTCCTCTGACACGGCTGTCACTTTGGGTTGTATTGGAGAAGGAATTTCTATTTTTTCATAGCTTTCTAATTTTATTTGAAAAGTTTCAACCGCCTGTTGGTTTTTGTATTTCTCAATTTCAGTAATAGTCACAGAATGCACATATTTTGTGTATTTCGCTCTATCTAACCAGCGATATAATATTCCCACATCTTGGTTTACAACTCTAGAGGCCTCCCTATGAATAATAATATTTGTATCAAGTAAAGCTTTCATATATTAAGGTTTGAGTGAAATTGTGATTTTTTCATCTGCAAAATTGATTTGTTATCATTATCAGATAACCACTTCAAGTATCTACTTAGTCCTGCATTAGTTAAATTTATAGTATACTCAATACCCATGATAGCCATTACAAAATATAAATTATCTAATCGATGATTTTCTCCATCGACAGTTGGTTTCTCGGGAATAAAGAAGTCATATTCATTCATTTTTTCCATTATTTTATTGGACTTCTTATCGTAGCTGATTTGATTCTCATCGCAAATTCTTCTTATATGATATGGCCACATAGTATAGCCTTTTCCGAATCTAACAAAGTGACGTAGTTCATCCAAACCATCATTCTCAACAAAATCATTTTGCCAATCTTCAGCTAAAGACACTCTTTTAGCGAATGCTTCTATAGCAATTTTACCAACGAACTTGGATATGTTTAAATTATCTTTTGGAGGTTTATCATAAAGTGGAACATAGACTTTGTCATAATTTTTGATAGAATCCCAAACGTCTTGATCTTCTACAACAATCTTAAGGGTATTGCTTTCGCTTGGAAAAACCTTCAATTCCGTTTCATTTCTATTTTTCATAAATCCTGGGATACCAGGTATTTTTCCTTTTTTAGTCTCAATTGCTTTTCTCCCTCTTAGGGATACATAATATGGCATTTCTAAGACTGGTTTTTCAATCTTAAGAGCAAAATAATTGTTACAAGAATCACATACGATACCTTTTGAAAGTATTTGCTTTTTATTCCCAAGACTTTCGGGTATAATGTGCTCAACTGACTTTGAATTTGAACTATCCTTTTTACAGAAGATACACCTCATTATTTCTTATTCCAGATTTTTTTCTTGATTATATCCCAAAGTTTGATTAACCCACCTTTTACCCAAGGCCAGATAAAATAAAGTACAGTTATTATCACTATTGCAATAGCAATATAGATTTCTATGGGTAATTTATATAAAAGGTCATGAAACCCATCCTCTGAATTAAGTGAATTCCTGTAGCTTGGTATAAAAAGTAAAATACCACATATTATATTAATGAGTATAGCAAGGGAGAATTGACTGAGCCCAATTCTTTCCTTAGAATATATTGAAAAAAAGGAATAAGATTCTTTATCTTTTTTCTTATTAAAAACAACTATTAACTCATCCTTTTTAACACGCCTGTCTCCTAAATATTTATTGAATGATTCGTACTCAAGAGTTCGCACACTTTTCAATGATGAATTATCAAAAAATAGAATATCGTATTTATTTGGAACAATGTTGAATGAAAAGCAATTCTTTATTTCACAAACTTCTTTGTTACGAAGAAGACTTATTTGATTATCTGGAATATTTCTTTTCTCATTAATCTTTATATCATAAATAATTGTAGATTTTCCAATTCCCTTTTTTCTCATCGATACGTAAGGAATTGTTGGCTTTACCCAAAATCTAAAATAGACATTTGGTTTTTCTTCAGATTTAAGACTGCAATAAGTCTCTAAATCAAGAGTGGCGGAGATAATTTGGTCTTGACTAATATCAAGAGTGGCAGGTAAAATGCACAGCTTATTTCTATCTGCAAAAGTATGTACAACCCCTTCTATATTCCTACCCCCATCTAAAGAATCAGTACTACTAACAGAATCATTGAATATAAATCGACTGTTCTCAGCAATTTTAAGTTTGTTATATAAATCTTTTACCTCGCAAGATTTGTTTATCCATGGAATATATAAGGATATTGATAAGCTATCTTCTACTATTGTCTCTTTGGAAATTTCAAAACCAAACTCTATCAATGAGCTGTTATTATTAAATTCCCAAGTACACATATGAAAACGTTCTAATACAATAGGACTATTATTATCAGAGAATACAAAAAACGAATTTTCCATAAAAGCTATTTATTAAAACTGTCTGTTATTAACCATATTCAGATTTTTATAATTTAAGGCTATTTCTAAGAGAACCTATAATCTTTTGATAATCCTTTTGATCACCAATATTTAAAGTTACACCTAGTACTTTTGATAAGTGCTTTGCATAAGACAACTCTCTATCTTGCAAATTCTTCAGCACAGCATATTGATACGATTTTTTATCCCTTATTTCAAGTCGCCTTTTTATTTCAGGTATTTCATCTAAAATAAGCACTAGTGATAATGGACAAATTTGTTTAAAAGTACCTAAAGGAACATTTATAGCCTCATTTTCACTATTGAGTAAACAAAAATGACCATCCAATAGATAAGTTTTATCTTTTGAAATGATATTTTCTAACCCCATTATAAGCCTATCTTGCATCTCATCTACATCTTCTACTCTTTTGTCCTTTGAATCACTGTTTATTTCTTCCCATTTCAAAATTTCGCTTGCTGATAAATATTCAATATTTAAACCATTACCAATTTTTTTACATACGGTACTCTTGCCTACACCATGTATGCCTCCTACAAAAATAATTCCCGAACGATTCTTCATCAGTTCTTTTGAGTTGTTTCAATTGCTATTTAATAAAGGGAGAGATTAATCAAATATATGAATTTTCCTAAAAATATCTTATTTATTTAGAAGACTCTAATAAAATATTTAAAAAGAAAGTGTTTGAGGTTTTAGTTTGGAAATTTTTAACAGCCACTACTTATTTTATACTTAAGCTCCTATTAGAACCTCATTGATTTACCAATAAAGACAAATATTTACAGTAACTTCGTCAAAATTTGTTTAAGTTTAAGTCTGAAATATGCTCTAGGTTTTTAGATAATAGTCTTATATCTCAACTTTAATTCACAACCTAATTCTTACACTTAATCGTTAAAAAGCAACCTTACATATATTTAATTTCTTACTGACTACAGTTTTTATAATTTTATTTCATCTCCCTACAGGTACTAATAATTCATATGAGAAAAAAATAATTCATATTTATCTTTTTTCTTTAAATAACTTTAAATCCATAACTGACCGTTGCATGACAGTTGGTAATAAGCTGAAAAACAGATAAGAATGGGACAATTAGTCATCTTTGTAATAATTCTCTTTCCTTTATTTTACTTTACTTATCAATCCTATCGACATAGGAAAAAAACAAATAATTTAATTAGGTTCTTTCAATATGGTGAAAAATTTAAAGTAAATAGATTTTTTGCTACTATGACAGCTAGTAATTCTGGTATGTCAGGAGCATTATTTTTAATAGCTATATATGGTTACTTTTATGGTTTAGGTATAGTTATTTGGGTTATAAGTTTTTGGATTGCAACACAAGTAACTTATAGATATGTAGCTAGAAAACTTACAGTAAACGAAGGCAGGGAATTTTGGCAAAATAACACAACACTTCATGAATATCTTGGATCAAAATATGATGAACCAAAGGTTAGAATGTTTACTGGCATTCTAAGTCTTATTTCCTACTGTGGCTTAGTAGCTGCTGAAATAATATTAGGATATGAAATTATTAATTCCTTAATGGTCGGTGATGAAGCTCTACTGGGAACTAGATTAATATTACCGTCTTTTTCTATTATAGTTCTAATTATTTTATTGATTTTATCGTATGCTTCAATGTCTGGTTTTTGGAGTGTGGTAAAAACAGATATCGTTCAATTAGGTTTCATTCTTATTATGATGGTTTTAATTTGGGTTTTTATAAGTTCAAATTTTTCTAATATTCTCGAATCTTATCAAAGTTATTATTCAACAAATATTTTTGAAGCAATTTTCAATCCTGATGGAAGTGGTGTATTTAACTTTCTGTTCTTTGTAGTACTAATGAATATTGTTTTTTGGGGCTTATGGTGGCCATCTGCAATGGACCAATGGCACAGATCTGCTGCTACTAGAGATTTTAAGAATATTGCCAATAAAAAAATGGGAGCAACCGGTAGCTTGACTATTAGCTATTTTATTTTCTTATCATTAACATTTGTTATGGTTGGAGTTGTTTTAAAGACAACTATTATTTCTAGTGGAGGTGAAATTGCGCCACTCGGATATTTAATGGATGGGATGTCAAATCATTGGTCTGGTTGGTTAAGAATACTAATACTAGGTTTCGTTGCTGCTGGATTTATGGCTGCTGTTATATCTACAATAGATTCATATATTGTTGTAGCTGTTCAAAGTCTTATTTCAGATTTTTATATAACTAAGAGAGAAGGGTTAACACTTAGCGAAATTGACAAAGATCAAAGTAAGAGTCAATTTTATTTAATGTGGTCAAGGATAGCTATATTAATAATCGGATTACTCATTATAATAATCGCTATTCTATTCTCTTATCTAAAAGACGTTTTTACAGCAATATATTTTTCATTTAGTTTTATGTTTATTGCTGTTCCCTTTGTCTTTTTATCCTTCAATAAAAAAAAGATGGGGAGTAATAATAGAGGAAAAGCTATGTTATGGTCATTGACTTTAGGTCTTTTATGGTGCATAATTACAAATATTTTTATAATAGTGAATATAGAACGATTAAATCGATTAAATGATTTAGACAACATGCTTACATGGTACAATTACTTGTATGCAAACCCGTTTGTTACCTCAGTAATCTCTATTGTTTCATACTTCTTGACACATAAGTTTATTTCACTAAACAATAGAGCTTAATATGGCACTTAACACCAAAGATTCAGATCGAATATTTATAATTTCAATTACAATTATCCTTCTCAGTGCCATACTAGCCATATCAATACCTAGTATTAACAATAGTGATCACGAAAAAGAACTAATATCAGTCAGCAGACATATAGAAAAAATGTCAGAGAAACCATTGTCTAAAGACTTGAAATTTAACGAAATTACTGACACCTCAAGAAAACAAATATTTCTTATAGTCAATCTTAAAACAGGTAGATATTTGGCAATACTAGGGTACATTTCTGGAATAGTAGGCGTGATTATTATGATAAGTTTTAATATAGTGAGATTAAAAACTGTTGCTGATGGTGTGGTCACAGCAGACGAATTAAAAAATCAATTAAAAAACCCTGCTGATATTGCTATTATATTAATTACCCTTTTTTTGACATTTATGGTTGTGATAATAACTGTTATCTATTCAATTTTTATTAATAGTGAAATACTAATATTATAAAGCCTAATGCAATGCCTACACAGTCAGATTATATTTATTCTACCAATTCTATTTTTCTTAATCAGTTTGCCCTTATTCTGTTTTTATTCTTAATTAGATTGATAAACTAACTATGTAAAACTATTCAAATTAGTTGAAAATTAGAGTTAGTCTTAAATATGCTCTTGAATACTTGTAAGTGAATAGCATCATACATGTAAAGCAATAAAATATTTTCAAACATAAAATGTACATGCAGATACACATTTGTGTACAGAAGGATACAATACAGTGCTACTGGAGGTACCACGAAAAAATCCCGAAACATTTTGTTTACGGGATTTTTTGTTTTACAAGATATTTTAACAGGCTTTTTCAATTTTCATAATATTAGCAAATTGGTGATCCGAAATTTATTATATTACAGTATCTTTTCTATTTAGTGAACCATTCTTGATTACGATAAATTTAAATAATTGCTAACTTCCTCTATAGGTGTAAATGAAATATAATTTAAGTGATACGGTCTAAACTTATTCTACCAATCATTATCATTTCACAGTTTTGCTGTACTTCGCTTTGGTTTGCTGGAAATGGAGTGATGAATGATCTGATTATAAACTTCAACCTTTCGAATAACGCCTTGGGACATCTGACCTCATCTGTACAATTTGGATTTATAATAGGTACTCTGATTTTTGCTGTATTAACCATTGCAGACCGGTACTCGCCTTCAAAAGTATTTTTAGTTAGTGCATTACTTGGCGCAATCTTTAATTTAGGAGTATTATGGGATGAAAATAGTTTAGCTAGTATACTCTTATTTCGATTCCTTACAGGATTTTTTCTGGCAGGCATCTATCCAGTGGGGATGAAAATAGCGGCAGACTATTATGAGAAAGGGCTTGGTAAAGCCTTAGGTTTCTTAGTTGGAGCTCTGGTTCTGGGAACAGCATTCCCTCATTTACTCAAGAATATTTCGAATACCTTACCATGGAAAACTGTCATAATTGCCATTTCATTACTTGCCGTCCTTGGAGGGCTATTGATGGCGGTGATGGTGCCTGATGGCCCCTTCCGAAAAGCCAGTTCGAAGTTTAATTTATCTGCATGTTTTAAAGTATTTGAAAATCGAAAATTTCGTACTTCAGCCTTTGGTTATTTTGGTCATATGTGGGAGCTTTATACTTTTTGGGCTTTCGTACCTGTTATTCTTAAAGCTTATATTGTGAAACACCCTCAAATTTATTTCAATATACCTCTACTATCTTTTCTTATTATTGGAATGGGTGGATTGGCTTGTGTCCTTGGAGGCTATTTTGCTCAATACATTGGTGTAAAAAGAACAGCTTCATTAGCGCTATTTTTTTCATGTCTATGCTGTCTAACTTCTCCATTGATATTCGTAACTGATCATGAATTTTTATTCATCACTTTTTTAATCTTTTGGGGCATGATGGTCATTGCCGATTCCCCTTTATTTTCAACATTGGTTGCTCAAAATGCACCAGCAGAAATTAAAGGAACTGCACTAACAATTGTTAATTGCATCGGATTTTCTATTACTATAATTAGTATTCAACTGATAAATATAATCCAAGAATTAACAGACTCAAATACAATTTATATGATCTTGGCATTGGGGCCTATTCTTGGTTTAATAGCCCTAAGAAACAAAACAATTCCCAACTAAACTTAAATCGTATTAAAATGCAGTAAAGCCAAACCACTAACAAACAAAACCTTGGCAACAGAAAGAGGAGCTCCCTAGTGTACTTTTATGTTACCCAGTTTTAATTTGTAAGCGGATATCTCTATTTCTAAAGATAAGAAACCGTTAAAAAACCCTAGGTCTTATGGTATTTATTTTCAAATATAAACTGATGTTTTTTTATTAAACAACTGGAATAGCCAATTTAAAACTTTGATTAATAGAGTTAAATAACTTCTTATTTACATATCCCTTGACTTATTCTGAAATTTTGATATTACATTCATCAATATTTAATTATTAATATCGAGTATATCTGCAGAACTATAGATAAAATAAAATCCATACCGTATGAACCACCGTATGAACCAATGATAACAAAATAATAACTGGTACTATTATTTTGTAAAACCTATAGTCTTTCCAACAAGTAAGCTTCATAAATAAATGATCAGGTTAAAGATTCTATAACTAAAACAGCTAAGTTTAAAAAATCCCTACTTTTAATTCTAAAATAAACTTAAATTTTGTAGATATAATACCACTGATTTAGTCCACCACTTCAATCAACTTAGAGACATTAAAAACGTTTTCAATTATAAAGTAATTGAAGCCCTCCAGCGAAATAGTATTGTTTATTCAATACGATCTATTGGACTTACTCCAAGCGTATTAAAAAACTGAATACTGGATTCAAGACGTTTTATAATAATACTATTTTCTTTTAATTGAGCATCTATCAAACTCCGTTCGCGGGAATTGATAAGAAATAACGAACTTTCTCCTAAAAAGAATTTACGTTCTTCGCCCTTTAGTAGTACTTTATAATTAGCAACAACATTATTTACAATACCTTCCTGCTTATCAAGAGATGTCATTTCGTTACTAATCGCACTAATCTTATTTTTAATTGTGAGCATTTGTGATGTTCTCTCATAATTTACATCCTGCAATTTTAATTTGGCCAGTTTTAAATCACCTCGCTCTTTGCGTAAAAAAATAGGAACACTAAAATTGACAAATGCCTTATAATTTGCGGTATTAAAACGCTGCAATGGCTCATAGTCTTCAGATAAAAAATTATACTGTACGTCGAGTTTGGGTAATAATTTATTCATTTTTAAATTTCTATCGACTTTTAATGACTTGATTTTGTTTTCTAATGATCTTAATTTAGGATGACTATCCAAGACTAAAGAATCTACTAGGCTTTGTTTTATCATTAATGCCATATTTAAATCATCTATAGAAGGTTTAGAGGGAAAAATATGTTCTTCAATCTCTAATGGAATACCTTGCAACCATAGATAATTACTTGCTTTTAAAGCTGCTTTAATACGTTTAAGCTTGGCTGCTTCAAAACTTAACTTCCTATTTTGTAAAGCTATTTTTGCTTCTACAGAGTCTATGGCTGCCACCTGGCCCGTTTCTGAACTACGCTTTACAGCAAAAAAACGTGTATTAGCATTGGTTAAAAAACTAGAAAATATACGCTCTTCATTAGCAGCTTCAAGCCACTGAGTGTAAGCCATACCAGCCTCAAATAATACATTATTAACCAATAAATCCCTATCGGCTTTTGATTGTTCTCTAAAGAATCGTGCTTTTTTAAGCGATGCCATTCTATCATTAATCAGTAAGCCTTGTGCTAAAGATATCGAGACACCTGCACTATATAAACCGTCATCTGGAACCGATAAATCTGGACTCAAAAAAGCACCTGAATTTTGCTCAAAATTGGCTTTGAATTCCACACCATACCAAGTTGGTACTTTAAAAGTGGCATTTAGTTCGTTATAATATTCTGTATTCTTGAATTTTTTTCGATTGAAATCAACTTCAATCTTCGGATCGAATCCTCCTTTTGCTTTTAAAAGGTTGGCTTCTCCTGTATTCAACGTTAAATTTGCTTGCTTTACTAAAGGGTGATGTTGTTTTACATATCCCATGTACTCTTGAAATGACAAGGAATCGATTAAAATATCCTGCGCCATTACAGCAAAACTGAAAAAAAATATACAACAGTTTAAAAACAGTTTCATAATCCTATTTTTTTGAGGTTTTAGGCTTCGTTTTATTCTGAGCTGGTATATAATAATTAGGCGGGAAACCATTTAATTTTCGCCATACTTCAAACCAGATTGGTACATTTTCTAATAAGGCTATGGTATAAGCTCCGGAACCAACACGAACGTTTGGAGGCCAATTATTTTCTTTTTCATCAGGAGCAATAAGCACTCTGAATTTTCCATTATCGCTAATAAACGTCTCTACGGCTACTACCCGACCACCAAAAGTTCCGAATGACGCATTGGGCCATCCACTAAAAAAGATAGCTGGCCATCCATCAAATTGAATTCTTACCCGTTCTCCTTTATGTATCAGAGGTAAATCTATAGGCTCTACAAAGGTTTCTACTGCCAGATCATAATTAGCAGGCATGATGCCAACCAAAGCCTCTCCTTCCTTAAATGTTTCTCCAATACCCGCCCTTATGGCTTTATTTACATATCCATCCTGAGGAGCTGTTATGTAATAAAGCGCATTTCTAAGCTCGTAATTGGATGTCTGATTTTCTAATTTCGAAGTTTGTGCTTCAGCTTCAAACTGATTAGATTGTGCTGTAAATTTTTCACTATTCGTTTTGGCAAGCTTATCTGCATATTCTGCTGTCACTCTATTAATTTCTATTCTAGCATTCAATACATCATTTTTACTTGACATCAACTTATTTTCCTGCGAAATCAATTTTGCCTGTGTTTCCTGCATTTTTAATCGCTTCTCTTCAACAGCAGTCATCGGTTTTAAACCTTCTTCTTGAAGCGTAATAATACGATTTAACTGTGTATTAGCGATTTTATAATTTGTCTTGGCTGCTTCTAAATCTATACTATCACTTTTTACCTTTAAATAAGATTGCTTTAACTTATTTTCAGCTTGTGAAAGTTTTAAACTTCTTTCTCTAATAATAGCATCTATCTGGTTTGTCAGTGCCCCTACCTTTCCTTTATAAGATTGTACCGAATTACTTTTTGCATCACGCTGAAGTTTTGTTCGTTCTACCAATTTTGGATCTTGATATTCTGTTTTAATTTCAGAAATACGAAGTATGGTATCTCCTTTATTAACAAAATCCCCCTCTCTTACATACCATTGCTCAATTCTTCCTGGTATGGGAGATTGTATCGTTTGGGGTCTTTGGTCTGGAGTCAATGTGGTTACATACCCATCGGCTGTAACATTTTGAGTCCAGGGTAAAAACAAGATGATCAGAACAGCAATAGAAAACCCACCTAACAGCCTGTTAAATAGTTTATAATGCTTTCGTTGAAATACCTTTCTATGAGATTGATAACCTTCTAAGGTGACCTTTTTATTTATTTGGTTGTGAGATATATTAAGCATCTGTATGGTCTTTATTTATTAATACGCCTTTTTCCAATTTCATACTTTTGGTACACTTGTCCTTCCATGAAGGGTTTCTACTGGAAATAATGAGTACCCAACCTCTTTCTGGTGAAAGTAAATAATCAATAATCCGATTAGCTTCTTCTTCTTCAAAATGCTCTAATGGGTCTTTAAGTATTAATAATTTGGGATCTTGAATAATGGCTCTTGCCAATAAGATACGCTTAGAAACAGTAAACGGAATTTGCTGACCCTCAGGATGCATCGTAGTCATTAAGCCTTTTGGTTGAGTCTTTATAAAGTCTAACAAACCCACTTGTTTTAGTACATTATGCAATCGTTCTTGTGAAACATCATGTGCCCCAAATGTTATATTCTCAAGTATAGTCCCCTCAAAAGGGGTCTGATCTGGTAACACCTGCCCTATAAAGGCCCTATAGCGATTTGCCCATACTGCTTTTATAGACACATCGTTTATATATAAATCGCCTCTTGTTGGCTCTATTAAACCTGAAATTATTTTAAGCAATGTTGTTTTACCTGAACCTGAAGATCCATCCAAATGAATTCTATCTTTTGTAGATATCGTAAAATTAATCCCCTTTAGGATTTCCTGACCTTCTGGAGAATTATACTTTAAGTCATCCAATTCAAGTGTAAGGCTACTTTTGTTCTCAAATGGATCTATACCTTCTTGGGGTTCTAATTCTTTATCTACTACCTGCCCTATTTTTTCTAAAGAAGTTAATACATCATAAAAAGACTCCAATCCTGTAATTACTTTTTCAACAGAACTGATTAAAAGCAGAATAATAATCTCGGCAGCAACAAATTGTCCAATATTCATTTGTTGGTTTAGCACCAGTAAGCCTCCTATAAGTAACAACCCAGAAGTTACAAGCACTTTAAACCCTATCATTTGAATAAATTGTGTCAACAATATTTTGAAATGACTTTCTCTTGCTGATAAATACTGAGCGGTTAAATTGTCGTTTCTCTGCATAGCTAGTTCGCTATTACCTGATAACTTAAAACTAATTAAAGACCTCGCAATTTCCTGTATCCAATGCGCCACCTTATATTTACTTTTTGACTCCAAAAGACTGGTTTCAAGCCCCTTTCTAGCTGTTGATTTAAAAAGAATATAAACTAAAACGATAAGCAGTATACCATATATAATGAAGAACGGGTGATAAAATGACAGTAACAACAATCCAAAGATTATTTGTAATAATGCTGCTGGAAAATCAATTAAAATTTTGGATAATCCTTTTTGAACCGTCAACGTATCAAAAAACCTATTGGCCAACTCTGGCGGATAAAAATTTCGCAGTTCACTCATCTTTACCTTAGGAAACCTATAAGCAAACTCAAAAGATGATCTTGTAAAGATCTTTTGCTGAATATTTTCAAGAATTCTAATTTGCATTAATTGTAATACGCCTTGAAAAGCAACACCTAATGTTACCAAAATCACTAATATAATCCATGAAGTAGAAACTTGTGCTCCTTGAATAAAATTGATGATTGCCTGAATGCCCAACGGTAAGGATAAAGCTACTATACCAGCAAAAATGGCATAATAAAAAATTTGTCTTATGTCTTTTTTATCAAGCTGTAATAAGCCTGTAAACCTCCTCCAAGGAGTTAATTGTTTTTGTTCCATGTAAGTAAATAATACTAAAGAGTAACAACTAATAGCTGTACTGTTTTAATTGAAAATAATGTTGAATGTATACAGTGTATTGCACAAACTAATGTGACTTACATACTAAAAGGGAAGTTATACCTGTTCTGGGGGTGGAATCAAAACTTCGAAATTAACTATCATACTATCCTTTTCAGCATAATAGACGAAGTTCTCATCTATATTTATAGACCATAAATTATATGTGAATGGTGTATAGAGTTTTTTATAATCCTCTTTTAATTCTTCAATAGTATCTTTCTTTTCTGAATCTTCTGCAGCTTCTTTTTTCAATGAAACTACCTCTGTATTTGATTCTGTTAAATAATTTTGAATAGATAATTGCGCTACAAAGTAGAAAGACATCACCGTAGCTATTAAAATATATAAGGGTTTATATGTTTGAAATCTCAAACTCATGAAATACTTAATGTTTTAAATACCAAATTTGTATAAAACCTAACGATATTGTTCTTACCTTTTTCAAAATCCGTTAATGATGGTAAGTGCTGTGAAAAATAGCGTTGTTGATGCGCGCCTTCTATGACAGTTGAAATCAACATGTGTGGAAATTCAAAATCAGGGTTACATTCAAGAACCAATTCACTTACACGTTGTACAACACGCTTATAGCATTTAAAATAGCCTTTTTCATTTTCAGCATCAACCGATTTAGTATGGTACGCTTTGGATGATTCGTCAACTATTATTTTATGTAATAACACTTCATTTATACTCGAAAAATCATTGTCATCTATAACTTCTTGAACAAGTAAATTTATAGCAATTTCTAACTTATCTTTTGGAGATTCTATATTTTGAATTTTATATGCCAGTCTGTATTCCAACCAACTCCAATACCAATTTATAAGATAAACAAGAAGCATGTGTTTGCTCTCAAAATAACGATATATAGAGCTTTCATTTGATGTTATTTCAACACCCAGCTTTTTAAAAGTAAAATCTTCAAATCCTATTTTATGAATCATTTCTATACTCTTGGAAACGATACGCTTACCAAGATCGGAAGATTCAGGATCCTTTTTATAAAGACCTGAATTAATATTAATATGTACAGATATTGCATTCATAACGATACAAATATAATAGTATTACTATTAAAAATCAATAGTAATACTATTAATTAAATTTATAATAACATAATAATTTTTAATTCAAATGGCATTAACTCCTGACTTTAAAACATTTAACGTAAAAGTATTTCGTTAATTTCTAGCCTAAAATGTGCTTCTTTTTTATTACCAATCAGAATGGCAATTTGCTCGATGGTATCTTTTTGATAAGGCGGTATATTTAATTTTCTTCCTCGAAATGATGGTTTAAAATCACATAGTTTTAATTTTATAGTTTGCTTTTTAATTGATGTATCAAAATTTTGAACATAAGAATAATAATGATCTCTACGATCCTTTATTCTAAATTGATATGTTTTACCATCTTCTTTAATTTTCAATACAATTTTTGAATAATTTTTCACATCACTCATATTACAATGATGCTGCATCATGGCAAAACCTCTATTATTTTCAATAGATACCTCACCTTCAAAAACACCAAAATGGTCATCCGAAATATTAAACTCAGAACTTGATAATCCTCCCATAACACCATCATTTACAACATGCCATGAGCTAAGTTCACTATTTTTATTAAAGACATAGATATGTTGTGATGATATGTTCATAGTCCAGAGAGATATAGAAATTAATATTAAAATACGCATCAATAAAAAATTTGTTATTTGCACTACAAAGATATAAAATGTTTAATCATTTAATAAAAATGTTAAACAAAATAATATTTATCACTATATTTGTAATATAAACAGGTATTTAAACCAAACATGAAAATATTAGTTACAGGCACTACAGGATATATTGGTAAGCGACTCATTCCAATATTATTAGAACTCGACCATGATCTAATATGCTGTGTTAGGGATATAAATCGAGTACCACAAACATTGAGAAATCACACGAAGGTTTCTATTATCGAAGTCGATTTTCTTAAAGAAGAGCGCTTAAACAAAATTCCTGAAGACATTGATTTAGGCTATTATTTAATACACTCGATGTCTTCCAGTGTTGAAGAATTTGAATGCTTAGAAAAACAATGTGCTTTAAATTTTAAAAAGCGTTTAGAACAAACCAAGGCCAAGCAAGTAATATACCTCAGTGGCATTGTTAACGACAATCAGTTGTCCAAACATTTACAATCCAGATATAAAGTAGAGCAGTTATTGCAATCGTCTATATATGATCTCACTACCTTTAGAGCAGGAATCATTGTTGGCAGTGGCAGTGCTTCTTTTGAAATTATACGCGATCTCGTTGAAAAACTTCCTATAATGGTTACTCCTAAATGGGTAAATACAAAATGTCAACCCATAGCAATACGAGATGTTCTTGCTTTCTTATCGAAAGCCATGCTTCATCCTGAAGTTAAAAATAGGTCTTTTGATATAGTCGGACCAGATATTTTGTCCTATAAACAAATGATGATGCAGTTTGCTCGTGTTAGAAAATTAAAAAGGCATATTTTAACTGTTCCTGTGATGACACCAAAACTATCTTCTTATTGGTTGTTTTTTATAACATCAACATCGTACAAACTAGCTATTTCTCTAGTAGATAGTATGAAAGTTGAAGTTATTGGTAAACCTAGTAATATTAATCAATTACTTAATGTAGATCCTATAGATTATAAACAAGCAGTACAAAAAGCCTTTCAAAAAACAGAACAAAATAGTATTGTGTCTAGTTGGAAAGACTCTTTAATAAGTGGACGGTTTGATAAAAAACTCTCACAATATATAGAGGTTCCCCAGTTTGGCTGCTTCAAGGATATTAAAAAAAGAGCGGTTAAAAGTGAAATACAAACTATTAAACGTATTTGGGCTATTGGCGGACAAAATGGTTGGTATTATGGTACGATACTTTGGAAAATAAGAGGTTTAATCGATAAAGCTGTAGGTGGTATTGGCTTACGACGTGGCAGAAGACATCCTATTGAATTACAAACTGGAGATGCTTTGGATTTTTGGCGTGTGCTTTATGCCAATAATGAAGAAAAGCGACTCTTATTGTTCGCTGAAATGCGCCTACCAGGTGAAGCATGGTTAGAATTTAGAATTATTAACAACACCCTTATCCAGAAGGCTACTTTTAGACCTAAAGGAATCTGGGGACGATTATACTGGTATGCCGTTTTACCATTTCATGGTTTTATTTTTAACGGTATGATAAATAAAATTGCTGCCTGATTGTAATTATTAAATTTTTAAAAATGAAAAAAATAGGCTTATTCTTTATTTTCCTCTTCATCAATTTTGGAGCATTGGGTATAGGGCGTTTACTCATGGAAAATGGCCCACTTACAGAATGGTATATGGAATTAAATAAAGCACCATGGACGCCTCCTGGGTGGGTATTTGGAACTGCATGGACAACTATTATGGTCTGCTTTTCTGTTTATATGGCTTTTCTATATGACACCTTAACATCAAACAGAATATGGGGATTATTCGCAGTACAATTTTTATTAAACATTAGTTGGAACTTTATATTTTTCAATCAGCACCTTATCACTTTAGGCTTTATAAATTTAATTCTGCTTAGTTTTCTAGTTTTTTATTTTTTGATTGCATTTTTTAATACTCTCAAAATTAAAAGTCTACTTGTTGCTCCCTATGCCATTTGGCTTTGTGTTGCAACATCTTTAAATCTTTACATCCTTTTGTATAATTAAAACAGAAACAATATGTTTAATTTTTTTAAAAGAAAATCACCCCTTCAAAAGCTTAATGACACACATAGAAAGCTACTAAAAGAAGCTCATAAACTATCTACAGTGAATAGAAAAATGAGCGATGAAAAATATGTTGAAGCAGATAAAATTTTTAAGAAAATTGAGAAACTAGTCTCTGAATTAAATTAACGTATGAAACTCTATCAATTACATTCTAAGCAAGCATTTCCCATTTCGAAGCAAAAAGCATGGGAGTTTCTATCCAATCCAGAAAACCTTAAAGTCATAACGCCAGAACACATGAGATTTCACATCCTATCTGGAGCAGATAGGCCTATGTTTCCTGGACAAATTATACAATATAAAGTATCACCTTTTCCCGGATACACAACGAAATGGATCACAGAAATTACACATGTTAAAGAAGGGGAGTATTTTGTTGATGAACAACGATTTGGACCTTACGCTTTATGGCATCACAAACATTTTATAAAAGATATTGACGGAGGAGGAATTGAAATGGAAGATATTATTGATTACAAAGTACCTTTTGGTTTGTTTGGTCAATTAGCTCACCCCATAATTGTAAAAAAACAGCTAAAACAAATTTTTAATTATAGAGAAAAAAAACTAACAAAGCTCTTTGGTAAATTAGAATCTATTCCGAATGAACTTACCTTAAAATCTTTTTAGATGAAACATATATTACTTATTGGGGGAACACGAGGTATTGGAGCTTCTATTGTTAATAAATTGCAAGAAGACCACATATTATTTGTGGCATCACGTACTAATGAATCCTTATCACATCCAAATATTACTCATATCCCATTTGATGCTACTAAAGATGAATTGGATACTTCTATGCTACCTGAAAGTTTAGATGGTTTCGTCTATTGTCCAGGGACCATTAATTTAAAACCGTTTAAAATGATGCCTTTAGATACTTTTGAGTCGGATATGCATGTAAATTTCTTTAGTTTAGTTAAAGTCGTAAAAACCATTATATCTAGAATGTCTAGCACCTCCAGTATGGTGTTTTTTAGCACCATCGCCGTAGGAACTGGCATGCCATTTCATACAAGTGTCGCTGCTGCTAAAGGTGCTATTGAAGGTTTTGCCAAATCTATGGCAGCTGAGTATGCTCCCAAAGTAAGGATAAATGTTATAGCGCCTTCTTTAATAAACACACCATTGGCAGGTAGACTGCTAAATAACGATAAAAAGAAAGAAGCCATGGGAAGTCGTCATCCGCTAAAACGTGTGGGTGAGTCTCACGATATAGCCTATATTGCCACATTTTTATTGAGTGAAAAAAGTTCATGGATTACAGGTCAAATTATAGGTGTTGATGGTGGGCTCTCAACTTTGAATATTAATTAAATGAAAAAACAAACCGTTTCTGTTTTCTGGTTCAGAAGAGATTTAAGACTTCATGATAATGCTGGTTTATACAAAGCATTATCATCGAGAACCCCTGTGTTGCCTATTTTTATTTTGGATTCTGATATTCTTGAAACATTAGATCTGGACGATGCGCGTGTCTCGTTTATTCATGAACAATTAGAAAAAATCAATACCAAACTAAAAGCATACGGAAGTAGTTTAGCCATCTATTATGGAAAACCCGAAGCTATTTATAAACAGTTAATTTCTGAATATCATATAAAGTCGGTTTATACAAATCGTGATTATGAACCTTATGCTTTACAACGCGATCAGCAAATTGAAACGCTTTTAACTTCTGAAGGTGTCAAATTTGCAACCTTTAAAGATCAGGTTATTTTTGAACGAAATGAGATTGTAAAACAAGATGGCACACCCTACAAAGTGTATACGCCTTATTCAAAAAAATGGTTGGAAGCTTTAAAAAATCAAGGGATTCAAAATTACCCTTCTGAAAAGCATTTAGAAAACTTTGTAAAGAATCAAGATTTATCTTTTCTATCGCTTCAGGATATTGGTTTTAAAGCTTCTTCAATAAAAGTAAATGGTTATATCTTAAATTCAACATTTATAAATAGTTATGAAAGCAAGCGAAACTTTCCTGCCTTGGATAGTACTTCAAAACTTGGGGTACATTTACGTTTTGGCACTGTAAGTATTCGAGATATTGTGCTATTAGCCTATAAGCAATCTAATACCACTTTTTTAAAAGAACTGATCTGGCGCGAATTTTTTATGCAGATCTTGTGGCATTATCCAGATACTGTAACAAAAGCTTTTAAAGCTAAGTATGATCGAATCATTTGGCGTAATGATGAACAAGAATTTCAACTGTGGTGCCAAGGAGAAACCGGGTACCCCCTTGTTGATGCTGGGATGCGTGAACTAAATACTACAGGCAACATGCATAATCGTGTGCGTATGGTGGTTGCTAGTTTTTTATGCAAGCACCTGCTTATCGATTGGCGATGGGGAGAAGCCTATTTTGCTAAAAAACTATTGGATTACGAAATGTCAAGTAATATTGGTAATTGGCAATGGGTTGCTGGTTGTGGTACCGATGCAGCACCTTATTTCCGCATTTTTAATCCCACTTCTCAAATACAGAAATTTGATAAGGACTTAAACTATATTAGGAAATGGGTACCGGAATTTCAAGAATTCACCTATCCAAGACCTTTAGTTGACCACAAATTGGCTCGTGAACGGTGTTTAAAAGTTTATAAAGAAGCTTTGAAATAGATTCTTTCTTATTTTTAAGGTGATGATTTATTGTAAAGGATACTATTTCACATAAGAATAATTATAATTCATTTTCAATATTATAATCTGACATTATATAAAATTGCTTTATAAACTAAAATCAATTCATTTTTATTGTTGTTAATTGCTTAAATTAGAAATCTTAAAAATTAAAGATTGTCTAGAAACACATATATACTAATTATTACGATTCTTTTTAGCTTGGTTTATATACCAAGTTTGGTAAATACCATATTGTTTAGTGTAATACAAACTGATACTATAAATTTTAGTATGATTCCTAAAACCAATATAAAATTGTTTTTATTGGTAATTATATGTTTTATAGAAAGCTCATTAATTAAAAAACAATATCCTGGGCTTTTTGGTTGGATACTTAGCACTATTTTAATTATAGCCATACTAATGCGTGTAATACACTGGCCTTACAATGCAGAAATGATTATAATTAGTGTATTGTTAATACTTAGCAACCTTATTTATTTTGCCATAAAAGAAAAGAATAAAACTATAATTAATTATTTATTAATGGCTTATCTAATGCTTAGAATATCTATAATTCTTTTTAGAAATAATGATTTCTTTTGGTGGCTAGAATTAATTATCGGTTGTAGCATTATTACTTTAGGGATACTAAATACTATTAAAAGAATTAAAAAGTTGGTTTAAACTTCCTTTATAACACTTTAACTAATAACCCATTCCATACACATTCCCACTTCACTCCTATCGTCGCTTCGGGCAAAGCGTATTCCATTACATTTTTAAAGAAACATTTTAAGAGAAAAAAATCAAAAAAAGTAGTTATTGATAAAAGCTTTTTACCCAAGCAAAGTTACATAACGCAGAACATTATAGTACAAATGTATTTCATATCATTAGATAGCTATAATTCTATGTTATGTAAAATATCCCAGAATGTGTTAGTTTCTAATTGAACTTTGATTATTTTATAACTTATCAAATCACACATTTCTCTCATATTGTTTTAGCCAGAATTTTATCAGGTCATTTTACCAAAACTTCATCTGAGTATCTGAGTAAAAGTCCGTTACTTAATTACTTAAAATCTGCTTCAATCACCTTAAACCTTTCAAAATCTGCTTTCAAATCATTCATAGATGGAGGAGCATGTTGTTCTTCTGGATGACTATGTGCTTTAATATAACCACTAGCTCTTCCAAACAAAGTGTCTATTTCTGCCTTATGTTCTTCTATCTTATCCCCCTTAACAGCGGGAAATAATGTCATCATAATATTGTTTCGATAGCGCCCTACAATTTTTTTAAATATACTATCAGAAACCAAAAGTTCTAAACTTGTTCTCAAATGCGCATAACCTTCTGCAGCAACTTCATTTTCATCTCTATCACCAACTCCATTATTACAAATAGAACTCACCTTGCCTCTATATGTACTTAAGCTATTTATTGGAGCTCCATCATAAAGAATTCCTGTTTTTTGAGTGGTGCTTTTTACTTCATAAAATTTAAAATTAGTATTACCTTTATACAAGGCATGACCTTGTAAACCAAAAAACGCATTAAAAAAAATAACGTTGTGAGTAAATACAATTACTTGTCGTTCTTTTGATAAATCAACTAATCGCTTTGCCACATCTTGGATGATAAGATGGTCGAGTGAATTCACAGGGTCATCAAATACTACTGGAGCAACGGTTGTATCTAATTGTAATTCAGTTAAGAATTCACAAAGGGCAATGGTTTTTTGTTCACCTTCACTCAGTACCTTGTTTATATCGTAACTAGCTACGTTCTGCCTTATACGAGAGCTTCCTTGTTGTGAAAAGAAACCAAGACTAACACCTAGGTGTTGTTTTCTAAATCCTGTTAATTCGGCAGTAAACTTTTGCTGAAAATCTTGGGCAACCAATTCTTCACGGGCTTGTGACGTTTTATGACTTAATGAAGTGGTATTAAACTGAGACCTATTGTCATCTATTAGTTTACGAGATAATAAGTTAGTAATAACAGTAAGTATTTCTTGCTTATTAACGGAAAGTAGCTTTCTATCTTTCAATTCTGCTATTTCTGCTTTAAGCTTAGTTTCAGTTGGTAATAGATTTTCTAATGCTTTAATAATTCCATCTCTTGCTGTGGTAAGTTCTGTTTGTTTTGTTTCAAGAAACTGGATTATCGCTACATAATTTACATCGAAAGGTAGATTTTCATTGACGGTATTATTTACGATATGGTCTTTAAATAATTTAACTTTTTTATTAAAATCAATTATACTTTGTGGTTGTTCAATTCTACTATCTTCCAAAACGCCAAATATTGGTTGATGAAATAAAACAGTCTCAGCAACTAAATTAACACGTTCAATAATTTCCTTTTTTAGTTTTATATATTTTGTGATTTCAGTTTCAGTAGTATCATTTAAAATCTTACTGTAATTCTCTACCAGTTTTTTAGCTTGTTCATTTTGTAAATCTTGTTTGCAATACACACACGTGGCATCTACATTATTTGGATAATTTTCTTTAGCAAGTAATTTAATATATGCATCAGCCGATTTTAAGAAATTTGAAAAAGTATCAGTATCAAATTGTTCTAATCCATAGGTTTCTGCCAATCCTGCAATCCCAAGTTTGGTTTTAGCTTTTAATATCTTAAGAGTTACATTATAGGTAATAATGGCATCCCAGTCTGCTTTAGTAAGATTGGTTTGTGTATGCTTAACTATACTCGTTACCAAAGTTAGTTCTGTAAGCATGAGGTTAATACTTTTAAGCTTTACTTCTAATGTGGCTTTATTTAAATTTTTTAATTCCTCTTCCTTTTTGGTTAATGTTGTTTGGTTACCATCTGTAAATGTAGATAATTCGTTTAGTACATTTTTATCTGAATTATGTGTTAAGGTATCTATATAGATTTTTTGTGATGTAGATTCATGCAACTGATCTTTCCATTGTAAAATAATAGGGTACAACGAATATTGTTCATTTAATAGATAAGTTAGTGCAGCAAGTTCGTTCGTTACAAGCGTAAATAAATAAAAGCCTTTAGGTGTTACTAATAATTCACGAGTATTAGAAAGCGAGATATTTACACAATCACTATTAAACACAGATACCGCGTTAAGTTCTGATTCTTCACGACCACCTTGCCAATTAAGATAAAAAGAACTTCCATCAGAATTAAAATCTAATCGACCACTTTGGTTCGTTTGATTTTCATGAACATTTGATAGAATATCAATATTAATATCAAAGCTATAACCTTGTGATTTTAAAATACGACTATAACCCGTCTTTCCAACGCCGTTATTCCCATATACAACCGTAATATTTTGACTAAATTCCATGATTTGGTCTTCAGCTAATTTATTTACTCCTTTAATTTCTGACAGCTTTGTTAAAACTACTTCTTTTGAAGGTGGTGTAAAACTAGGCTTTATTATTGTTAATGGAGGAAGTGGTACATCATGAACAAACCCAATATCTTGTATGAAGTAATCGAATACTTGTTTACGTTCATTATGGTCTAGAGATGATTGTTTATTGGTTACTAATTCCACCAACAGCTTACTCCAGCTTCCAAGTGGATTTGTCCAGTCCCATAAAAAATCTATTAATTCTCGTTGTGTATTTGTTGTAGACATAAGCTTAATAATGTGAAAAATTCAAATGATTAAAGGTAAAAAACAAGAAGTATATGCTTACGGAATTCCATATTTGATTGAAAATTAAAAAGAATATTCCCATTCCACTTGACTCCTACGGCATCACATAAAAATTATTTCAGCACCATTTCTTCTAACTCTAAAGCCTGTAAATATCCCAAACCAATGAAGGCAGCTAGTTGGTCTCGGTAAAAGCTTTGGTCAGCGGTTGTGGTATGTGGGAAGGTATAACCTATACGTTTCCATTTCTTTTTATTATTTAAAAAGGTAGCATAGGAGTTTACCCAATATAGTGCTAGATTGTTTATGTCTGGTGTTATGTAATTAGCTAATGGACTGCAGTTATAGTTTTTGCATTTTCTTTTTTCATTTCTTTTTACACAGGTAGTATTTTTAAATACTGAGTCTGCAATAGCTCCACCATTAACCTTGCCTTTATCTCTGCGTTGTGCTAGCATGTTTTGCGGCATTGACATTTTTACATAATAAATATTTATGGTTAATAATTCTTGTTTAGCTCCTTCTAATGGTATACTACTTATTGTGCCTTTATGCACAGCTGTTTTTAGGATGGTTTTAGGGTCAACTTCTCTTTGAATTAAAAAGTCGTCTATAGCTTTAATGTCTAGATTTAGATTTAGCTCTTTTTGTAATTTGTGTTTGAGTATAAGATATCCATCGAAACTATAGTTCTTATTATGTTCAGCATCTATAATGATTATGTTTTTTACGCCACGACGAATGAGACCAATAGCAGCTAGATTTTCAGAATGACCACCGTCGGATAAAGCGAGATAGTTTTTAGAGATAGCCGAACCATTGTATGGCACCTTATTAAGGAGTTTAAATTTTAGAGCTGCTGCCGATGTAGTTGTTGCTTCACTCCAATCTAGAGTATTGTTATTATTCCATTTAGTAAAACCTATTTCTGGATTTCCAAAATATGCTGGTGTGAACTCGACCACTCGATTAAGCCAATCAGATTCTTTTTTTGCAGCCAAGGTGGTGTTAATTATAAAATAGGGCGCATCTCCCCTTTTTATTTCAGGGTTTAGACTATTAATTTTATATGATAGTGGCAATTTATGACCATAGCCACGCTGGATTTCTTTTTTATAAATATTAAAGGCTAATTTGGGTGGACTCATTATGGCTAATGCATATTTACCGTTTATAACAAAATTTCCTAGACTTTGTTTGGAGCATGTTTCTTGAAGAAATACGCTATCACTGAAACTGTAATAGCCAAATGGCTTTTCTTTGTTTTTATGATTTTCGTAATTAGTGTAAAGCCCATAAGACATATAGCTTCCTCCAGATACGCTTGAAATAATTTGCATTTTTTGAAACAGACCTAAATCGTACAAAGCTTTTAAAGCTCCAAAGTTATAGGTTGCTGAACGGATGCCTCCACCAGACATAGCTAAACCCCATCCTAGGTCATCTCCATTTTTAATGAAAGCCTTTTCGGCTTGATAGACTTCGAGTCTTTGAGCGTTCGTTAATGCCATTTGATGTTTTATGGTTTGGTTAGTCCCATGATATCCTTGAATTCCATTTTGTGAAGGTAGATAAACTTTCTTGTAAACTTTGCAGGAATAAGTTGTTAGGATTATTAAAATTAATCCAATAATTTTTTTAGTATTTACCATAATTAGGCATATCAAAATTTGATTATAGAATAATATAGAATTGTAATTTGCTATTAACTAATTAGGGAGGGTTTAAATATAGTAAATTTTGTAGGAATATATTTAAGGAGAAAACATAAATAAAATAACTTTCTTTATTATACCGTTTTAACTATGGTATAATAAAGAAATTAGTATTGTATCTAATTTTCCTATTGGTTATTTTAAAGAATAATGCATCAGAATTACTACATCCGAAAACCACTTCTACTTTTCCTTGTCTAGATATAATATTTAAGCATTTAGGTAGATAAGATGATGAGCTACCTATTTTCTTTCCAAAAAATTTAACTTCGTAATCCCTCTTTTTGTATATAACAGATTGTCTAAATACTTTATCTAGATCTATTTTTTCATCTGTTGTATAATTGTTTTCAGCCGTAGCGATATTAGCTTCTATAAGCTTTATAGACTCAGGAAAACTGTTTTTGGCATAGTGTAAAATAATATCCTGACCATCATTTTGATTAGGGAAGTGAATCCAATTTAAGGTAGTGTCAATCTTACCAATATATGCATACTCCACCTTATTAAGAATAATTTTATTTTCATAAATTGATCGATCATTGAGAAATCCTTTTTTATGCTCTATATACTTATCTGAAAAAGTAGTGAGGTATATAATGACATCTGATTGTCTATGTCTTAAAAGATATACTTCCTCTACTTTTAAAATAGTATCATTTTCTGCTATATCATAAAAGTTTTCTTGACAATTTGAAAAACGCTTATTGTTTGTTTCTTTGGTTGCTTCTTCACATATATTGTATGTATAAATATCAAATTCATCTAAATTATAAGCTTTCAATAACACACCTTCTTTGTCTAAGTTAAGTTGAGTAGTTTTATATAGTCCTGAACCGCAAGACGAAATAATTATTAATGTAACTATGAATAGTATTATTTTTCTCATTGTGATAATATTATTTGATTGTATTCATACCTTCCACCAAACATCCATCTATAACCTCTGTAGTAATCAGGATGATAAGGAACATTTGTGTTAAAATGTAAGAAATCTTGTAAATCTATACTGTTTCTGTTATAAAGGGAAATGCTCCCACCAAATCCATTTTTGATATTAGAAATATTTAGTTTCCATCTTTGTTGATTGTATGAAAATTGATTTTCATCGTTATAGTTAAGGAAGTCTATTTGCAGCTTATCAGCTACATCAAAAGCATACTCTTGATAACCAGTGTATTTATGATAGCTTAATTCGATTAAATTAATCTGATCTTCATTATTACCGTGATAAGAAATTATTACACCTCCTGTATAATATCTATCTCTTTTATCTCCTGCTATTTTTAAAATAGGACCGCCATCATTATAATAACTAATTTGGGCACGTCCTGCTATATTAAGATTAAAGAAACCTGTACGTTGAGACTTTTTGTTTTGTACAAAAATCCAGTTTGCACCATAACTTATAGATGACTTATATGGGTTTTGTAATGGGTTTGCATTAAATTCAGAGAAATGATATAAAGGAACACTTCTTAGCGCAAAGTCAAAATCTCTTTTATCTAATTGACCTGTGAGTTGAGCGCTGGTATAAAAGTGAGACTGTATTCTATACCATTTTTTACTTTGATCTGCTCCAACACTACCTTTGTTAAAAAATAAAATCCCTGTATGGATTGAAGGAAATATTCTTATTCTATCTGTATTATATCCTACACCACCTGTTAGACTAACTTTGAACGCAGGACTAAATTTATGGCTGAACTCTATATTTACTTTAGCACCTATGCCAAATTGAAAATCAGAATTTGTACTGTAAAAATCGTTTTGTGCTACACAGTATAATGAATGAAAGAATATTAAGGACAAAATTAGATGTTTCTGTTTCATACTAGTTTGTTTGTTTTTAAAATTTTGTTTCTGCCATAAACTATATTAATTTTTTGAACTCAATAACTTCATCACTTTCATTTTTAACTTCCGCGTCCCAATTAAAATTCTTAAAAACAGCAAGATTTTTTAAGTGTTTAATTTTATTTATCATATAAATTTATTTCCAAATTATAAAGCATAAATAACCAATATCAAATTAGTTGACATCAATATTCTTCTATTAATTTAGTATTTAAAAGGGAGAGTTTAAATATAGTAAATTTTGTAGGAATTATTTTAACAAAAACCGTAAACATTTGAATACTAGTTAATTTATAACCATTCCACACACATTCCACTACTCTCCTATCGTCGCTTCGTAAAAAGAGTGTTCCATTAACATCGTAGAGAAAGATTTTAGAAGAAAAAAATAAGAAAATGTAGAAATTCAACTTCGCTTTTACCAAAGCAAAGTTACATAACGCAGAACATTATAGTACAAATGTATTTCGTAGCATTAGATATCTATAATTCAATATTATGTATAATTGCCGCTGCCAAGCGCTCGATTGCTTTTTAAAAATAAAAATCCTAAGCACTAGTTATATTTATAATTCCAATTATTTTTTTTGAATTCTACTTTGTATATGTATATAGATAGTATTTAAAACTTGTCAATCGTATTCTCTAAAACATAATAATTCAATATACCCAGTCTAATCCCTGTTAAAAAAAAGGGTTTTACCCCAAACAAAAACAGTTAAACAACTCTATTACAGCTTTTTAATAAGATTTATTTTTGAAACCATTAACAAATTAATCTTAAAACTTATATAAAATGGGGTTTATTCTAAAAGGAAATCTTTCAGGAGAAATATGCAAAGATTGTAAAGAACCATTATTTGGTTCTATTGTACGTTTTTACAGAGTAGCGAATCTGGATATTGATGTGGTAACGCATGTAACAGCGAATCCAAAAGATACGTTACAAATTTTGGGAGAAAAACAAATCAAAGCTAAATCTAAATTACTATTAGCAGAAGCAGAAATTGATGAAAAAGGAAATTATGAAACCGAATTAAAAGGAAAATATGCTGAGTACGATGGTCTTATCATGATCGATATTGTAACAAAACGTGTTTATAATCAAAAAAGTAAGCAGCGCAACTCTATTCAGTTTACCCTTACTACATTACAACCGAGATGGAGACAGACTAAACTGGGCATTGTATTTTACTGGAAATATTGTATTAACAGCCGTTTTTGGTGTAGGATACGTGAATTGTTTGATGCTTGGGTAATTTGTGGAATATTACTTGATTGTAAAAATGACAATATTCCAATTTCTGGTTTTAAAGTAATTGCAATGGACGATGATTGGATTCATGATGATGAATTAGGCTCTGATATTACAGATATTAATGGGCGTTTTAGAATAGATTATAGTAGTAAAGATTTTAAACAAACCTTTCTTTCTCCTTTAGTTAATATAGAAACACCTTTTCCTCCTTTCAACAGTGGACCAGATGTATATTTTAAATTAGAATACAATGGTAGCCCAATAGAGTTCGAAAAACCATCTGATAAAAGGAATAATGTAGGACCATGTCTTTGCGTAAAGCTTTGTCTAGAAGATATTAAAATTCCTGATATTCCAATTCCAGCATCATTTACCAATTTTGGGTTAACTCGAAAAATTAAAATACAAGACGAAATTAATACCGCAAACGGAAAAACATTACGTACAGGGTTTAATGATTACGCATTTTATAGAACAATTAACCTTATTGGTACCATTACGCAAACATTAAACGGTAATCCAATGGAATACATGTTTGAATACCAAGAGGTAGGTGCTCCCAATAATATTCCTGCACCAGGAGGTTGGCTTCCTGTAACACCAAGTATGATTCCTCCCACAACAATTGGTAATCATATTATCCTTACCGGAGATCCAATGAATCCAGTATTAAAAATACCATATGTTACAGATGGAATTGCTCCTAATATTAATTTTAACGGAAATTGGATTCCTGTACCTCAAGAAGGTAATTTTGAGCCACATCAAGACGCTGAAATTCTAAAACTTAATACTGTTTCATTAACCAATTTAATACCCCTGGACATGGCAGCACCTCCATCGGATATTGGTACTGCAACTGTTTCTTCAGCAAGACCACATACTACTAATCGTTATTTTGCTATTCGAATGAAACAACGTGAATTAAATAATATAGCAACAGAAGTTATAGCTGGAACCTCTAAACCCATTGCGGTTTTTAATGTTGAATATGACAATGTAAATAAACATGGTAATTGGGCACCGAAAATAGTACAAAACCAACTTGCTTCTGTCTCTATAAATATTGATGAAATCGTTTCTGCAACCACTGGTTGTAATAAAATCACTAATGCATTGCATGTAAAATACCATGCTAGAAACGAAAACCTATCTTCTATATCACTATCCATAACAGGACCTAAAAAACCAGGTCAAAACTTTGGGTTTGCAGCCATACCATTAATGCCAGCACCAGAAACATTTGGATCTGCTCAACTTATTAATTTACCAGAGTCAAGCCCAATTAGCCTATTTGATGTTAATGACTTATTACCTTGTGCTTATACTGTACATTTAAATACAAAAGTAAAGCTAACAACAGGAGATGGTGAGCCTGGACCAATACAGGATTTCATTTCATTCTGTAAAGTATAAATATTAGCCAAACTTTAAACTTAAAAGAGGTACTATATGATAATTATAGTGCCTCTTTTTATGTTTTTAATAAACTACCTCTACCTAAGGGTAAGAGGTAGATTTTATTTTTTATTTCGACACAGGGTACCGGGGAATAAAACCCGAAAATTGATTAAAAATTAGATAGGACACTACCATATTCCATGCACATTCCAACTTGGCTCCTATCGTCGCTTCGGGCAAAGCGTATTCCATTGCATTTTTAAAGAAATATTTTGAGATAAGAGCTTCGCTTTTACCTAAGCAAAGTTACATAACGTAGAACAGGATAGTACATTTAACTCTTAAAACCTTTTCATTTAAATAAATCGTCAACTACCAAACGTAGTTCTCCGTAAGTATATTTAGCATCAATTTTGTGTTTTAAATCGGATAGATTTTCAAATTTTGTTTTGGGAATAATCGTTTTAAGTTCCTCGTAATGGGTTTTAGAAATTAAATCGGTTACTTTTACTTCGCCAGAGGGTATAAAGCTTGCCAAATGTCCCATAATGGTATTGACATTCAAATCGCGCTCTAAAGCGATGGCTTCAGCAGATTTACCTGTTTTAAATAAATCTAAAGAAATCTTTTTAGTATCACCCTTCTTACGTTTTGGTTTTGGATCCTCAAAAAAATCAATCTCACTGGCTGCAGATGTTTCTATATCATGCTCGTCACAATATGCTCTAATCACTTCCATAATAGCACTTCCGTATTTTTCAACCCGAACCTTTCCCATACCATTAACCTGCATTAACTCTTTTTTATTAGTTGGTAAGGTTTCACACATATCATACAAAGCCTTTTGTGTAAATACTTGATAATGTATCAAGTCTTCTTGCTTAGCTATATCATTTCGCAACTCACGTAACAATTCAAATAACTCAATATTTGTAGTGCCATCAATTACTGTTTTTCTAGGTTTTTTAGGTTTTTCTTTAGCAAGAAAAACAGATTTGGCTCTTAATTCTAAAAAAGTATTGACATTAAAACCAGCTGTTAGGCCTTCAAAATACAATAATTTGGTAGCTAATAATTCTTCTAAAGTATCAAACTGTTTAAAAAGATCTTTTTCTATGGTTTTGTTATCTGTCGTAAAACCAAAAGATTTAACTGCTGGGCTTATTTGCAATTTTGTCTGATTACTAAAATAACTAATTGCTTTTATAAAGCGTTCTTGAAGTGCTTTATTAGATTCTGGTTCTTTAGACGTTTCTGTTAAATTGACTAGTTCTGCTTTAAATGCATTGGCTACTTTAAGTAAATTTGTTACGCAGGACTTCATCGTGTTTAAAGGGTCTTCAATTTGCCCTTCTATGCTGGTCTTATTTTTATAATAGATATCTAGTAGCCGTCCTATCGGATAAAGAAATTTATAAAAATCGAACAATTCTGCTATTAAATTCAACTGAAATTCCGATTTCGATGCTTGCAAAACATGTTCGTCTGGCTGATTTTCTCCTGCCATTTTATTAAACGACAACACATTACTATCACTAATAATATGACTGGAATTTATTTTACTATTTAACACTAAACCTTCTAAAGATTTACATCTACTTAATGCTACATAAGTTTGACCATGAGCAAAGGCTCCTTGAGCATCTATTATGGCTTTTTCGAAAGTTAAGCCTTGACTTTTATGTATGGTTATTGACCATGCCAATCGCAAGGGCATTTGTGTATAAGCACCTATTTTGTTTTCGGTGATGGCTTTAGTTTCTGCATCTACGCTATAATTAATATTCTCCCATATTTCTGGTGTGGTTACAATATTAAAATCATCTTCCTGACAATTTACAATCACTTCGTCTATGTCCAAATGAATTACTTTGCCAATTTTCCCATTAAAATAGCGTTTTTCAGGTGAGCTATCATTTTTAATAAACATGACCTGAGCTCCAACTTTTAAAGTTAAGGTTTCTTTATTAGGGTAAGCATATTCAGGGAACTTACCTTCAACTTCAGCCTTATAGGTATAAGCTTTCGTTTTAAGCTTATCTAATTCTCTATTATTGGTGTTTTCTGCCTTATTATTATGCGTTGTTAACGATATATATCCTTCCTTTTCATCTGGTACAAAATCGGGTTTGTAACGTTTGTTTAATTCATCTGCCGAAGCCTGTGTTAGTGTATTGGTTCGAATCTCATTAAGAATATTAATAAACTTAGGGTTATCCTGTCTGTAGATATGGCTTAATTCAATTGTAATGGCTTCACTTTGTATATACGCCTGGCTACTAAAAAAGAATCCGTTTTTATAAAAAGGCTTAAGTAATTCCCACTCATTTTCTTTTATTATAGGTGATAACTGTTGTAAATCGCCTATCATTAATAATTGAACACCTCCAAATACTTTATTTCTGTTTTTAAAGCGTCTTAAAACTCTATCTATGCCATCTAATAAATCGGCACGTACCATACTAATCTCATCAATGACCAATAAATCCAGAGATTTAATAATATTGATTTTAGTCTTACTGAATTTACGGTTAAAACCAGAAGACGTATTGTTTAAGTCTGTATCTGGTAAAAGCGGGCCAAAAGGCATCTGAAAAAAGGAATGTATTGTCACGCCTTTAGCATTTATAGCTGCAACTCCTGTAGGAGCCACTACAACCATACGCTTTAAAGATTGCATTTTTAGCTTATGTAGGAAAGTCGTTTTACCAGTACCCGCTTTTCCTGTTAAAAACACATTTCTATCTGTATTATTAACAAAATTCCAAGCTAAATCAAGTTCTTTATTTTCAGTCATTATGCTTATTATAAAAACGTACTAAAGATAAGAAAGCCACTACGAGTTTTTGACTAAAATGTTTAAATAATTTTAATATGCTTTCAGAAAATTTAATTTTCCTTGTAAATGAAGTATGTTAGACTGTGCTGAGCACAATCTAATTGAAGATCATCTTTTAAATTGAATCTTAATTCAAAAAACTTATTTTTAATGTAAAAACAGATTGTCACGCGCTACTAAAAGGGCCTCACAATGGGCGGTATGGGATAGGAGCAACGAGCCCTGTGCGCAGAGTTTCCAAGGAACCACAAAAAGCCCCATATTTCCATGAAGGGCTCCCGATTGATCACGCCCTGAGCGCGGCCACATGGATCTTGAGCAAAAAAAAAGAGTCTAACTACAATTGTAATTAGACTCTTCAAAAAAGGCAACGACCTACTCTCCCACTGATGTAGTACCATCGGCGCTAATGGGCTTAACTTCTCTGTTCGGAATGGTAAGAGGTGAGCCCCATCGCTATAACTACCTTAATCTTTGAGTTGGTAACGCCATGGGCGTTATCAACTGCGCTGCGCGCAAATATCTTAACATATTGAAAAAACATCCTATGGATGACGTACACGAAATTGATAATATATCATCGAACCTATAAAAAAACAGGCGTACAATAAGCCTATGGGTTATTAGTACTACTCGGCTGTGACATTACTGCCTTTACACCTGTAGCCTATCGACGTGGTAATCTCCCACGACCCTTTAAAGAAATCTCATCTTGTGGTGGGTTTCGCGCTTATATGCTTTCAGCGCTTATCCCTTCCAAACGTAGCTACTCAGCAATGCTCCTGGCGGAACAACTGATACACCAGAGGTTTGTCCAACTCGGTCCTCTCGTACTAGAGTCAGATCCACTCAAATTTCTAACGCCCACTGTAGATAGAGACCGAACTGTCTCACGACGTTCTGAACCCAGCTCGCGTGCCACTTTAATGGGCGAACAGCCCAACCCTTGGGACCTTCTCCAGCCCCAGGATGTGACGAGCCGACATCGAGGTGCCAAACCCCCCCGTCGATGTGAGCTCTTGGGGGAGATCAGCCTGTTATCCCCGGCGTACCTTTTATCCTTTGAGCGATGGCCCTTCCATGCGGAACCACCGGATCACTATGCTCTTGTTTCCAACCTGATCGACTTGTAGGTCTCTCAGTCAAGCACCCTTATGCCATTGCACTCTGCGCACGGTTACCAAGCGTGCTGAGGGTACCTTTAGAAGCCTCCGTTACTCTTTTGGAGGCGACCACCCCAGTCAAACTACCCACCAAGCACTGTCCTCTCGCAAGAGAGTTAGACTCTAGATAAGCAAAGGGTGGTATTTCAACAATGACTCCACAACGCCTGGCGACGCCACTTCAAAGTCTCCCACCTATCCTACACATTACTTATCCAAAACCAATACTAAGCTATAGTAAAGGTGCACGGGGTCTTTTCGTCCCACAGCGGGTAATCGGCATCTTCACCGATACTACAATTTCACCGAGCTCATGGCTGAGACAGTGTCCAGATCGTTGCACCATTCGTGCAGGTCGGAACTTACCCGACAAGGAATTTCGCTACCTTAGGACCGTTATAGTTACGGCCGCCGTTTACTGGGGCTTCATTTGAGATCTTCGCGCAAGCGCTAAACCCTCCACTTAACCTTCCAGCACCGGGCAGGTGTCAGGCCATATACGTCATCTTTCGATTTAGCATAGCCCTGTGTTTTTGATAAACAGTCGCCTGGACCTTTTCACTGCGGCCACCCCGAAGGGTGGCGACTCTTCTCCCGAAGTTACGAGTCTATTTTGCCTAATTCCTTAGCCATGAATCTCTCGAGCTCCTTAGAATTCTCATCCCAACTACCTGTGTCGGTTTAGGGTACGGGCTGCTTCACTCGCTTTTCTTGGAAGTCGGTCCTCTGGATTATCACCTTGGCCGAGGCCTCAGTGTACTATCGGGGTATTACTACTCCCTTCAACGTGCTATTCCGTCAGCACGCACCAAATTTTCGCCTCCGTCACTTTTAGCGTGAGCAGGTACAGGAATATTAACCTGTTGGCCATCCACTACCCCTTTCGGGTTCGCGTTAGGTCCCGACTAACCCTCAGCTGATTAGCATAGCTGAGGAAACCTTAGTCTTTCGGAGTGCGGGTTTCTCGCCCGCATTATCGTTACTTATGCCTACATTTTCTTTTGTAGCTTCTCCAGAATGCCTCACGGCAAACCTTCGACGACACTACAATGCTCCCCTACCACTTTTAAAAGTCCATAGCTTCGGTAGTATGTTTATGCCCGATTATTATCCATGCCGAACCGCTCGACTAGTGAGCTGTTACGCACTCTTTAAATGAATGGCTGCTTCCAAGCCAACATCCTAGCTGTCTAAGCAGTTCGACCGCGTTATTTCAACTTAACATACATTTGGGGACCTTAGCTGATGGTCTGGGTTCTTTCCCTCTCGGACATGGACCTTAGCACCCATGCCCTCACTGCCGGTCATCATTTTATAGCATTCGGAGTTTGTCAGGAATTGGTAGGC